>JALNZJ010000003.1:13812-19603 GCA_023229485.1 bacterium
ACAGCATGTGTGGACGCACACTGGTTATGATGGAAAAATAAGCGAGCGGGCAATTGCTTACTACATTGAACAACTGGGACACACTGTCATTTCCGAATTAACAGAGGACATACTAACAGAAACCGAAAAAGAAGAAATTACCAAAGCAAAAGAAGCACTTCAAGCTGCAATAGCTACCGATGCACAGCAAGAATTTTCACCATAAAAGAGACAAGCCAAGCTTTTCTCTCTTTTTTTAATTATTCTTGACCGAGACACCTCAAATAACCATTCATGAATATCCCAAAGAACCCTTACACTGCTTGGAGGGTAGGGGTTCTAGACCTATCTTGCCTGCAAAATTAGGCCGACACTTCTGTCGGTTTTTGTTTTATGGTACAATTTATTTATGGAAAATTTCGGACAACAATTTGAAAATGAAAAGACTTTAGAAGAAAAAATTTCTAAATTACGGGAGAACCTTAAAGAAATATATTCTTTCGAATTTTCTACTTTTGGACACGGAACAAGCGAAGAATGTGCTAAAAAGATTTTAGAAAATGGACTTGAAACCAAAAATAGTAATTTAGACGAAACGATTATTAGCTTATTTGATAGTAGTTTACCTTACGATAAACAATCAGATGAGGTTTTTAAAAATATTTTAAATTGGAAACACAGGGACTATAAATACATAGTAACAGTAATGATTCCTAATCCAAAAAAAGATGAACAAGGAGGAAGAAATTATTTCAACAGTGTTTTTGAAGAATTACCAGAAGACAAAAAGGTTGATGTCGGAATACAAGGAGCTGATAGGGAATATGTAATACCACCCCATTTCATAAAAGGATATATTGACGCTAATAGTTTAGAATTTATAGAAAATGAAAAATATAATCCATTAGTAGGGGTAGAAATGAAAGAAATAGAACAAGTTGTTCCTCATGAATCCAATATTGATAATATTGAAATTCCAAAACCTGCTGGCTCGGAAGATGTTTGGTAAAATAAGGTATTGTCTTCTATAGCCAATTCAACCTCAAAAAGGTTCCAATTTCTTCCCACAAGCTCTGCCAATAACAAAATGCTAAATTCTGTATTTTATTAAACAATTTTGACATTAATTTGTCAAAAAGGTAAAATAAAAACAATAAAGCATGTATCAGTAAATGGGAAAAAATAAGGATAAAACCAAAGAATACAAATTTATAGACCTTTTTGCTGGAATAGGCGGTTTCAGGTTAGCGTTAGAATCTTTAAACTTAAAATGTGTTTATAGCTCAGAATGGGATAAATTCGCACAACAGACATATAAAAATAGATTCAACGAACTACCAGATGGAGATATAACAAAAGTAGACGAAAAAAAAATACCAAAGCACAATATAATCTGTGCTGGATTTCCTTGCCAAGCTTTTAGTATTTCTGGAAAGCAAAAAGGATTTGAGGACACTAGAGGAACTTTGTTTTTTGACATAGTGAGAATTGCTAAACATCACAATCCGGAGGTTCTTTTTTTAGAAAACGTAAAAAATCTCACAAAACATAGAAACGGAGAAACACTAAAAATAATAGAAAAAACCCTAGATACCCTCGGCTATACAGCATTCCATCAGGTAATAAATGCCAGTCATTACGGTGTCCCAGCGTCAAGAGAAAGAATATATTTTGTTTGCTTTAGAAAGGACCTTAATATTAAAAACTTTGATTTTCCAAAACCAACTTTCGAAAATGTTAAATTATCAAAAATACTGCAAAAAGATAAAGATACCGAAAAATACATAATTAACAGAAAAGATATAAAAATAAATGAAGAAAAAATAAAATTAAAAACTTCTGATATTTTTGGAAATAATTTTTTAAAACCTATACGAATTGGAACCATAAATAATGGAGGGCAAGGAGAAAGAATATACAGCCCGGAAGGGCATGCAATAACTTTATCGGCCTATGGAGGCGGAGCAGCAGGAAAAACTGGGGCGTATCTTATCAATGGAAAAGTCAGAAAACTATCTCCAAGAGAATGTGCAAGAGTTATGGGATTTCCGGACGATTTTAAATTACCAGAAAATAGTAACCAAGCCTATAAACAACTTGGTAACAGTGTAGTAGTTCCAGTACTTACCTTAATATCTCACAAAATAATAGATACTATAAATAAAAATATATGAACTCAAAGCAAAAGGCAATTCTCTTAGGATCAACTACTGCTAAAAATGGATTCAGAAATGAAGACAGTGTGGTTAAAAAATTTAATAACTGGAATAAAGATTCTGATGCACAAATATGGTTAAATATTATGGGATACGAGTTAAGAGAAATCGAAAAAGTAATTGCAATTAAGCTCCATGGAGAGAAAACTGATGTTCAGGTCCAAATAGCAATATATTTAAAAAAAGTAATATCTGCCGAAAACATTTCCATAAAACTAGTTAGTAATCCGCAAGGCTTTAATCAAGTAGACAAAAGATGGATAGATACTTATGTGGAGATGTGGAAAATCCCTTCAGTCATAAAAGAAACCCTTAAATTATTTACTGGAGAGACTAAACCATCTCAAAAAGGATTGAAAGATTCACGTAGAATGTTATTAACCGAATTTAGCGAAGAAAAAAGAGAGGAAATAGTAGATTTTTTCACTAAAAATAAAATCTTAGTTGTTTCAGACATATTAAAAGGAAGAGGTAAACTCTCTGCGGGATGGATGCTAGTGGCTCTAACCATAGATGGAAAAACTAACTGGATTTTAAAATCAATCAATGAAGCTATGAATACGTTTGCAGAGGGAGAAGTTGCAATAACCGCAAAAGGTAGCTTGAAAATTGGAAAAATCACTATGCAAAGAAAAGGCGGGGATGGAGGTAGAGAAACTGCAAAAATGCTTCAATTTAAAATTAACCCAGTCGAGCTTTTTTCTTGATTTTTTAACGAAAATCATATGCACAATAAGGAGAAAAATAGCTATTGACAATAAATGAATAGTATTTTATAATACAAGCATAAAGATAAGGTACCTTTAAAATGATTCTCGGTAGCAACCTGTAGATAATTGTCTATAGATTGCTGTCTAGAATCTTTAAGTTGAGATCTAGAAGCCGCTACATCCCTTTGCGTAGAGGGAGGATTGAGTAAGATGGCAAAAACAACAATAGTCATTCCGTTTCCCATTTGGGATTTTCTGAATGAGAAACAAGTGGAGATAGCAAAACTGTTGAACGAAAAATGCGACGTTGGTGGTGCTCCTTGCGGAGTCCCAAGAAGCATTGAGTTCAAGCAGATTAAGCCAGAGGGAGGCGAATGCGACCGCCTCAAAATCAAACTTTGGTACCCAGGTGGGGTCTACGTAACAGCCATTATCGGCGGATGGGAAGATTCATCTTATGGAACCAGTTGGAATCTTGTTTCATACAAAGCCAGGTGGAGCTTTTATGGAACAGCCTGTTCCATAAATGCTGAAGGAGAGGCTGCGTGGGCTCTCGAGGTGGCAGCACACTGCTACCTCGAACTAACGTCGGGCGTGGGCGTCAGCGAAAGCGACGTCCAAGAGAGTATTGATGAGTTTAACTCGTTCAATACTCTTACTATAGATGAAGAGACGCATCTTTAAAAAAGTCTCTTTTTTAATTTATAAAAAGATCTTTTATACTGTCTCACTTATCTCATTTTGCCCACACCCAAACACCTCAAATTAACCATTCACCAAGGCCCCCAAAAAAACCCTTACATATTCTGAAAAAAGAGATCTTTTTTTATGATCATTTAATTTAACTACATAAAGACTAATTATTTTTAAATTAACAAGGTTTAATTATATACAAATTTTAATATTTCATTTATCATAGAAAATATGAAAATCAAAAATAAAATCATAGAAGAAATAAGGGATAAGGCTAAAGAATACTTTATCGGTGGCGACAGCTCTCATGACTGGTCACACGTAGAGCGAGTTTATAATTCAGCAATCAAAATAGGAAAAAAGGAGGGAGCTAATCTTGATATTGTTAAGATAGCAGCCTATCTTCACGACATCGGAAGAAAAGAAGAAATAAAAAGCAATGGAAAGATATGTCATGCTGAAAGAGGGGTAGAGATAGCCGAAAAAATACTATCTCAATATAATCTTGATAAGGAAATTGTTGAAAATATAAAACATTGCATTTTGACCCATAGAAATAAAAATGATCATCAGCCAAAAACAATTGAAGCAAAAATTTTATTTGACGCCGATAAATTAGACTCAATTGGAGCAGTAGGAATAGCTAGAGATTTTTTGTTTGCTGGAATATATAATGCTCCTCTATATACCGGAAGAGAGAAAAAAATCGCAAAGGAAGCGGATAAATACGCATACACAAAAGACGATACTGCCTTATTGGAGTATTGTCATAAACTCAGTAAAATTAAGAATAAGATAATTACAAAAACAGCTAAAGAATTCGCACAAGAAAGACACCTTTATATGGAAGATTTTTTCAAGAGATTCAACAAAGAAATTAAAGGTCTTTTGTAATTTAACTTTAAAATTATCACCGATTAGATTGAATATCTTCTAGGCAAGATAAGTCCCTGTTTGCGATTTTTTTATTATAATTAATTAGAAGACCGACCTTGTCACCTGGTGATAATTCAAGTGATCTAGAGACACGGACATCTAATTATTTTTGTTTTTTAATATTATAAATTCATGATATGATATTTTCAATATAATAATTAATCCCAATGAATCCAGAAAAATTAAATTTTGACAGTATTGAATCAGAAAACCTTAACGATAGATTAGAGGTTCATTTTGATAATAAATCAGAAAATTTTATTAACATTGAAGTTGAAGAACTCTTGGAAATTAAAGGGGATATAGACTCCATATTAGGAACTCAATGGAATTTGGAAAACCAAAAAATAGACTATTATTCCTTTTCGGATAGAAAATCTTTTGAGAATTTCGTAAAAAACAATGTTCCAAACAGCGATAGTCTCTTAAAGGAAAATGCCGTCTTTTATATTAATCCGAAAACTCAAGCGAAAATAGTTCTTAATTATACGCCCATTCCATCTGAAGAAGAAATATCAAAAGGGGAATCATATGGATATGATTTAAACAGGCGAAAACAAATGACAAAAGCAGACATATTATCTTCCTTCGCTCACGAAACCGCACATATGCATCCATTTTTTAATAACCACGGCAACGAAGATACTGCTAATATGTGGGAACAAGAACAAATTTGTGTTCACATAGGAGAGAAAGCACGAGGAGATATTAGTGATATCCTATTAGCGAAAGGTTTCCTCTCTGAAGAAAAAATTAATTCTTTTAATTTAAAAAATGGAGGGTGGGATAATTTAGGAGAAAATAAGAACATTGTAGCTAATTATTTTTATCCATTCCTTATTAAAGAATATGGAATAGAGAAGGTTAGAATGATTTGGAAAAACCTACAGGAAAATCCTGATTTAGAGTTTGGACTTAAAGAAATATTGAATCAAGAACCAAAGGATATTGTGAATATCTTCAAAGAAAAAATTAAAGACAAGCAATATCTAAGGGATATTTTTAATTAAGTCTATTTTGACGCCCATCAAATTTACTATCCACTAAGACCTCCAAAAAACTCTTTCACTACTTTAAGGGGATTAGTTTGACAAACTATAGATTTTCTAATATAAAATTAGTAATCTTAAAAGACCAATGGTGTGGCTAAAACTACACCTAATTTTTTTATATGCAATCTAATTTTTGGAAAAAACTAAAAAAACCGATTATGGTTTCGGCTCCAATGTCAGGGGTTACCGACGATGCATTTAGGCT
>JALNZJ010000079.1 GCA_023229485.1 bacterium
AGAAATTTACTGAAAGCGAAATTATAAAATATAAAATGAAGACACTCTTGAAAGATAGTAAAAAGCTGAAGGTCTCGATTATCATAAATAAAAACCTGAAATTCTCCATCTTCCAAAAATCGAGGACAAAAATCAAAAATAGAAAAATCGCCAATGAGTTCTTTTTTAGGCCAAGGATGATTATTAAATATTTTATCAACCAATAGAAAATATTTTTCTTGTGCCTGATTCAAATATTCAATAGTCTTATTGCTGAGTGATATGATTTCATCGTTATGAGAAGTATAATAACTTGAAACATAATTATCCAAAAAAGTTTTCTTATCAGAAGATTCTTCAATATCAATAAGCATTGGATGATATTTTAATGCTCTTTCTTCCCAAAAGTCACAGCCACCTTTTTTGTGCCCATAAAAACTCCAAGCCATATCTTGGTCTAATTTTTGATCAAATTGTAGTTTTATAGTTGGATGATTCATATGGTTATCAACATAAAGAAATTATATCCTTAATTCTGTTTTCCCGTTTAACTCCCTATTCACTGCCAAAGATTATTTCGGTACCCTAGAAAAGAATTCTCGAATAATTATTCTAAGCTCTTCAAATGTAGAATAATTAATACACTCAAAAAGAGAATCTGTAAACTTCGATCCTTGCTTCCCCAATACATATGCTGAAACATCATTATCATTGGTACTATTAGAATTATAAACACAAAGTACCGGCTTCTTATTGTGAACCATATCAGAAATTTCCGCACCCACACCTAAACTAGGATTGCTGATTTCAAAAATACCTAAGTCAGAATCCAAAAGCCATTCATAATCTCGATCGTGGATTTGAGACTTAGTAAAAAAGTTTTCTTTTTTTATAATACCCTCCACAGTCTGATGTTTTGATACCAACTCGCAACCTAACTCCTCTATTATACTAGGAATTATAGCCAGCTTTTCTCGACTTATATTTGCATGGCCGCCCCTCATAGAACACCCAAAAAATACAACTGGTTTTTTCATGTTTTTCTATTTATAAGACTTATAAGGTTATTTCTTAAGAATGAGATATTATATAAAAAAATTAGTTAAAAAGCTTTTATCCAATTCAGTTTTTCCCAAAGTCTCAACTCTTCAGAATATGGCAAACTTTCTGGAATAGGATTGATATGATAGACATCAATATTTTTCCCTAATGATTTATTTAAACCAATAGCAAAAGCCATCTCAGCAAATACGCCTGGTCCTATATAGCCAGGAATCCCCCTTTTTTCTATATTAAGAGTTAATATTACATCAGCCTTACTTATGGAAACATAATGATCAGTAAATTCCTTTTCGTATCCTGTCGTAATATCTCCCTGCAGTTTTACAGGATACTTAATCACCTCAAAATTCATGCCCTCTAATTTAATTTTCCATTCTATTATTTCCTTTTCAAAAGAAGCACTGGAACAAATTACTATTTTTTTCTTTTCCATTGTTTTATTTCTGTTAACATTTAACCATACTACTTTACTGTTTTAAATTTTCTGAAATATAAACAGATGTTCATGCATTATTAGTAAAAAATTTGATGCTTTAGATTTTTCTACCCAAAATCCTGTCGCCCTACAATTGAACTGTCTTTTTATTATGTCTTCTTTTAAAAGAAAGCCTGCTTTTAAAAAACGATCCATAACTTTATAAGCCAACGGCTGGTACATTTTATTTCGCCTAGTGTCGCCCATTAAAATGGCACAATATTTCTCCTTCTTTAAAACTCTAAAAAATTCCTTAGCAACTTTTTCCATTTCATCACAAAAAGTTTCAATGTCGTGAATGTTCGACAAATCATCAACCAAATTACCCTCGCTATATTTAATAATATCTACATAGGGAGGATGCGTAAGAACAAAATCAACGGAATTGCTTTTTATTTTTGACAAATTGCGAGAATCCCATTTAAACCCTCGTTGCCAACTTTTATTTTCAACTTCAAACTCCAAACATTTTTTCGTTCTATTTAGAGCCTCCTGATTTATATCAGAATAAATAATATTCCTATTTAAAATTTTTGCTTCAATCGCAGTCGTACCACCACCAATCATTGAGTCTAATAAAATATCATTTTCGCTTGAATATCTTAAAATAAGATTGCGAGCAACCTCTGGAGACCAGTTCCCTCTCCAGTCTGAAGTATGTGTTGCCCAATTACCTCTACGAGGGAAAGCCCAAACAGATGTACATTCTAATTCAAATTCATCGGGTTGTAATTTTAATTCTTTTTCTCTTTTGATTTCCATAAACCTTATATTTTAGTTTATCTGGTAAATCAAATTAATTATTTTTTCTTCCAGCACCCATCACCGTAGCCAATTCTTTCCAAAATATCCGTAAAAGCAATATATTCAATGTCGTGCTCTTTATAAAAAGCTAAACTCTCTTTTAACTCTGGTGTTTGATTATTTTTATCCAATAAATCACCAAAAGCAAATTTTTCTCTTGCTTCGTACTCTTGATATCCAACTAAAACAATCTGGAGAGGTTTCTTATATAAACGAGGCAATTCACCATACTTTAAAGGAACCCCGAGTATTTTCTCTCCCGCAGTCCCCGGCGTACACCAACTCCTACCTTTTACTTCATAAACATAATCATCACATTCCAAGTCTGGATCATATTTTTTGTCCCTCAATGAACTCTTTTTTTGTTCGGTTTTTCTTACATTTTTTCTTCCAAGCTTAATAAGAGCCTCCATTACTAGATTTTGGCATAATACAGTAGTCCACTGCTTACCGTCCTCAGTGCCCATTATTTTATTCCCCCACTCTTTTTCTATTTCTTTTACTTTTGCTAATTTTTTTTCGCTTTCGGTATCCTTTAAAGAAATATCGGTAATACCTTCATAGCACCATTTAATAACCTCTGGATTACTAATTAATTTAAAATTATAATCTTTCATAAATTCTTTATCTTTCTTTATAAAACACATACCTTAATAATTAGTTATCAATACCTCGGTAATCTTTCCCCTCCCTGAAGCATTAGAGTTAACAGCTCGCCCTGCGTAAACTTTATTTATTTTTATCTTCTTATTTTTAACTTCAGAATAAATTCTATTTATAAATGGAGTGTCAGAATTAGACAACATCACAAAACAACCTCTATTTGTTAATTCTACAAAAGTATCTCTTAGTTCAATTTGTTCTTTGTCTAAAAATGCTTCTTTTGTATAAGAAGTAAAAGATGACGTCTTGGTAAGTGGATAATAAGGAGGATCAAAATAAATAAAATCGCCTTTTCTTGCTTTTTTTAAAACCATTTTATAGTCTTGATTTTTAATTTCAACATATTTAAGCGACCCCGATACTCTCCTTAAGTTAATAGCATTACAAATTAAAGGATTTTTATTTCCTGCAAAAGGAACATTAAAATCTCCTCTTGAATTAACTCTATATAACCCATTAAAACAAGTTCTATTTAAATATATAAAACGAGAGGCTATTTCAACATCATTTAATTCTTCTACTTTTTTAGCTCTTATTTTCAAAAAATACTCTTTTTCATTTTTATGCTTTCTGAGTGAAGTAATCAAAGACTCTACATCATTTTTTATTACATTATAGGTAATAACGAGTTCAGCATTCAAATCTGATAAAAATGCTCTCTTGGGAAGCAAATCAAAAAAAACAGCTGCTCCTCCTGCAAAGGGCTCAAAATACCTGCCATTTAGTGGATTAAATTGTTCGGGCGGATACAATTTCATTATCTTAAGCTGATCAAGAAGCTGACGTTTACCGCCTACCCATTTTACAAATGGCTTTGGTTTCTCTTCGATACGAATTCTCGCTGAATCAATCGGATTATCACTATCAGAAACAAAAAACGCCATATTTTGTGCAAAAATATGATTTACATTGAATTTATCCTGTATTTTTTTAGCTATTTTAACAGCTACCATATACATCAATTATCTCACAACAAACAACATTTTTCAACAAAAAACAAAAGACTGCTCGATACTTTTTATATTTTTTAAGACAGTTCTTCACAAAAGGAATATCCTTCGATAAGCAAGTTAAAAAACAGAGAAATTACTGAATAATCGCCCCTCGCAAAAAATTTAGCTGCTTAGTCACTATGATGTTTCTCGTGATTAGTAAACATTGCACTTTAGATTATTATTTAAGAACAACAGTTGACTAGCGAAAATATAAAGAGAGTCCGCCTTTCTAAAATAATAGAATACAAGCTATGCGGATCGAGAGCAATAGCTGAAAAAAATCTTAAGAGACTTGATAGCAAAAATATAACAAAATATATTTACTATGGATGCACTAGATTAAAAGGTATTAATTGTAAGTGCGGACATATCCGTGAAAAAGACTTAATTAACCAACTGTCAAATCTAATGAATAATCTTCCGATAGATGAAACTCTCATAAAACAAAATGGACTACGAAGTCCAGCGATATAATAAATTCTGGTATGGAGTACTAGGGCTCAAAGAAAATGAGGAAAAGATTGAAGATCTGATGGATTACAAGAAATATGCGAAATATATTCTAGTGCAAGGATCAATTTATGAAAAAAGAGAATTGCTGTCATGCTTAAAAGGAAAATTGATCTTAGAAAGAAATAAAATACTTATACAGTAACAACCTCTAATA
>JALNZJ010000080.1 GCA_023229485.1 bacterium
GCTAGTAGGAAGATGGGAATATTTGAAAGAGGAGAAAAACTGGAACCCTTTGACAGTTGGTCCAATTATTGATGATCCATATAATAGATTTTTAAGAGTATTTTTTTGTCTGGATGATAAGAGAAAAATTGGGCTATGCGACGCAAGAAAATTTGCCAAAATAGAATTATGGACCAAGGAAGACATTGAAACCAAGGTTTTTGTAAAGACTGGGCCCGAGCCACTCGAACCAGATTTTTCCTTAATAAAATTTAAAGAACTTTTCAAAAAAAAGAAAAGAGGGAAAATAAAGCAGATATTAATGGATCAATCTTTTATTGCGGGTATTGGTAATATTTATGCGAGTGAGATATTATTTGAAGCAATGATTCATCCTGAAGAAGATATTTCAAGCTTAAAACAATCTGACATTGAAAATATATATCAAGCAATAAGAGATATTCTTCCAAAAGGGGTTGATGCTGGTGGAGATAGTTTTTCGGACTACAGAAATATTTATGGAGAAAAGGGAAAGTTTCAAAACATAATGAAAGCTTATGGAAGAGAGGGGATGCAATGTCTTAGATGTGGAAACCTGATTAAAAAAATTATTATTGCAACTCGGGGAACTTTTTACTGTCCGAATTGTCAGAAAAAATCAATAAATAGCAAATAAAATGATTTATTTATTTTTCGGAAAAGATATCTTTAGGCTTAAAAGAAAAGTAAAAGAGTGGACAGACGAATGGGAAAAGAAAAATGGACGAGATGGTTTTGCACGTTTTGAAGCAAAGAATATTGATTTCTCAGATTTAAAATCAGAGGTTTCTTCATATTCAATGTTTTCAGCAAAAAAATTCATCATCATTGATAATGTATCCGAAAATCCAAAATTAAGAGACGCTATTACTGAAGCAGGTGATTACTTTGCAGATTCGGACAATATAATTCTTTTTACCGAGCGAGATTTTAAACCTCTTAAAAGTGATGCTTTTTTAAACTTTGTGAAGAAAAAAGGGACAATAGAGCAATTCGACGTTCTCGAAGAAAGTCAATTGGCGGATTGGATTGTGGCAGAAACTAATGCAATGGGCATCAAGATTAAAAGTAATGCCTTACAGGAACTCGTTAAATATTCAAAGGGAGATTTATGGCAGGTTTCTAATGAACTTCAGAAACTCTCTAATTATATTCAATTCGAAGAAAGAAAAGAAATAACACTGTCAGATATTGATAAGTTAGTTGATAGGGTTGAGGATAGCAATATCTTTTCAATCACTGATGCCATAGGTGCTAGGAATAAAAAAGATGCCATAGTCCAGATTGATAATTATCTTAAAAACGGAGGAGTTGCCTTAGTGTTATTTGCAACAATTGCAACACACATCAAAAATTTATTAATAGTTAAAGAATCGCCTTCATCTTCGGCAGGTGAATTAGGAATGGCACCATTTGTTAAAATGAAATGCACGTCCCAAAGTTCAAAATTTGAATTTGAAGAACTAAAAAAACTTTTTAATCTTTTAGTCGAACTAGATAGAAAGATGAAAGTTGGACAAGTGGGGCAAGAGGAAGCAGTTGAGATGTTTATCATTTCTCTTTAAATTAAGGCTTTAATGTTGACTTTTGACTAAAAGGGAATATCATACAAAAAAGCTCATTACCATTGTCTTACGTGGCAAGTATTTGGCAGGTTTTATATCCCTCTCAAATACTCGTCATGTAAAACAGGCGAGGAGGAAAAATGTCTTTAACAAATAGTGATGAAAAATCAACAAGCGAAACATTTGAAGAACTTTTAGAAAAGCTACAAACGATTCTTGAAAGTGAGAATCATCGTTTCGGAATGATTTATCCGCAAAAAGAAAGAGAAGTCAAGGAAAAAATCCAAGACCTATTGCCTAGCCAGATTGAATCAGCAAAGAGTATCGAAAGATTGTATTTACTCTTTAATGTGTCACATCGGCTTTATCGTTCAGACCTAGCTGAGTCCACATCTTATAGGGCGAAGGATATTCTACCTACTGAAATAACCAGATGTTCAAGTATTCCTGCTCTTGAAAATCTTTATATCATAACTAGAAAGATATTCAAAAACGAGCCGCCCAAAAGTATTGTTATTAGCTATCAAGATAGATTAAAAGAGCTTCAGGCAATCAAAATCCATTGATTGCCTTTTTTTATACACAAAAACAAGGCCGAGAGCCTTGTTTTTTTGTTTATTTTACAAAAGGAGTTAGTTTATTCAAGTGTCTAGCGTATAATGCTTTTTTTCTACTAGCAGTATTTTGCTTTAAAACACCTGTCTTAGCTGCCTTATCAATAGCTTTGTATATTTTTGGCAAAATAGCCTTTGATTCTTCAACTTTTTTGTTTACAATCAAGGCCTCAAATTCTTTTGTTAACACCTTGATGTCTCTTTTCTTTTGGATATTGTCAGCCCTGTGCTTCACATTTTGGCGAAGACGTTTTTTATTGGATGTTGTAATTGGCATAATTCTTTAATTAAATATACTATAATATATACAATAAATATTAAAAATATGCAAGAGGGAGAAAAGGAAAATGGAAGAAGCAAATCTTAATGAATAATCAAAAGGTTAAATTTTCAAAAAAAGATTATTTAAAGCAAAAATGGGAGACTTACAACAATTTCGTAATTAGTTTCACTCCAGTTTATTTTTATTATTTTCAGAAGGATTTTTAGAGGGGGTTTTGCTTTTTACTTATTTTGGTATAATACAGCTTAGAGGGTTGCAATAATTTATTAAATTTTCTGTATGATTAACTTTATTTTTGGAGAAATTTTATATAAAGATGATAAGAAAATAGTTTTAGATAGGGGCGGAATTGGTTTCGAGATTTTTTTATCTGTAAGCAATTTAGAAAAAATATCAATAGGGGAAAAGAGACAAATTCATACATATTTAGCCGTTGGAGAAAAAATAATGGAATTGTATGGGTTCTTGTCGGAAAAAGAATCAGAATTTTTTAGAATTTTAAAGTCTATTTCTGGAGTTGGCCCAAAAACCGCACTTAATTTAGCCACTTTTGGCTCCCCAGAAAAATTGAAGGAATCTCTTGAGCGTGGTGATAACACTCCAGAAACAAAAGGTTTGGGATCTAAAAAACTACAAAAGATATTATTAGAATTAACCGGCAGGATAGAAGAAATAAATAAAAAAGAAAAAAATTCAGGCAAGGGTGACGAAGTCTTTGAAGCCCTATTGGGATTAGGGTTTAGCAAAAAAGAAATTATTGAAGCATTGTCGCAGTTACCAGTCACGATGAAACAAACAGAGCAAAGAATAAAAGAAGCACTTAAAATTTTAGGAAAATGAAAATATTAATTAAAAAATTAATACCAAACTGGGTTAAAGATTTTTATCATTATTCTTGGGCATTAGCTGGAGCAGTTTATTATGGCTTTCCATCTCGCAAGATTAAGGTAATAGGGGTTACGGGAACTGGCGGCAAGTCAACAGTTATTGCCCTAACAGGCAAAATACTTGAAGAATCTGGATATAAAGTAGCTTCGTCATCGTCAATCGTTTTTAAATGGGGCGACAAGCAAGAAGAGAACAAGTATAAAATGACGATGCCAGGAAGACTTGTGTTGCAAAAATTTTTAAATCGTGCGGTCGCAGAAAAATGTGACTATGCAATCATAGAAACAACATCTGAAGGTATTAAACAATTTCGTCATAAATTTATTGATTTTAATATTGCTGTAGTTACTAATTTGAATCCCGAACATATAGAAGCCCATAAGGGTTTTGAAAACTATAAAAAGGAAAAAGGAAAATTATTTAAAATAGCAAAAGAAATACATATTATAAATCTCGACGATAATCATAAAGATTTCTTTTTAGGCTTCCCCACAAACAGAATTATTACCTATGGGGTGGAAAATAAAAATGCGGATATTGTGGCAGAAAATATAATAGTCAAGCCCGAGGGCTCTACTTTTACGGTTGACGGAGTAGATTTTAGCTTACAACTTCTTTGCGAATTTAATATTTATAATGCATTGGCAGCAATAGCAATTGGCGTTTCTCAAGGAGTGTCATTATCACAGTGCAGCGATGCAATTAAAAAAGTTGGACAAGTAGCAGGAAGAACCGAGAGGGTAATTGATAACCCATTCTATGTTTTTGTTGATTATGCTTTCGTTCCAATTTCGCTTGAAAAGGTTTATCAATTTCTAAAACCTGAAAAAGGAAAATTAATTTGTGTCTTAGGTGCTTGTGGAGGAGGACGTGATAGCTGGAAAAGGCCTGTTTTAGGCACGATTGCAGATAAGTATGGGAATTATATCATTGTTACGAATGAAGACCCTTACGACGAAAATCCACAGGAGATAATTGATCAAGTTTCTTCAGGAATAAAAGATACAAAAAAGTTATTTAAAATATTTGACAGACGTGAAGGAATTAGAAAAGCATTAGAGTTGGCAAAAGCAGGAGATACGATTATTATCACAGGAAAAGGATGTGAACCTTGGATATGTTGGGAGCGAGGTCGAAAAGAGGCTTGGGACGATAGGGCGGTAATAAGAGAAGAGTTTAAAAGAATAAAAAATAAAGGTAAATAATATGGAAAAAGA
>JALNZJ010000081.1 GCA_023229485.1 bacterium
GGGTAGGATTATAAATGTTCTAGGAGATCCAATTGATTTGAAGGGTGAGATCAAGGGAGGTACACCGGTTTCAATCCACAGAAAAGGGCCAAGTCTTCAAAAACAAAAATCGGATACTGAAATTTTAGAGACAGGAATTAAAGCAATTGATTTATTATGTCCATTACCAAAAGGAGGAAAAGTGGGATTATTCGGTGGTGCAGGTGTAGGTAAGACAGTGTTAATTCAAGAACTTATTACTAATATCGCAAAATTTCATCAAGGGTTTTCAGTTTTTGCTGGTATCGGAGAAAGATCTAGAGAAGGTAATGATATTTATCGTGATATGACTGAATCAAATACTATCGGCAATACTTGCCTTGTATTCGGTCAAATGAATGAATCTCCAGGGGTAAGATTTAGAATGCCATTAACAGCCCTTGCCGTTGCTGAACATTTTAGAGACAAGGAAAAGAAAGATGTTCTATTATTTATGGATAATATTTTTCGTTTTGTTTTGGCAGGTTCAGAGGTATCAGCACTACTTGGAAGGATTCCTTCTCAGACTGGATATCAGCCAACATTGACTTCAGAAATGGGAGCCTTGCAAGAAAGAATCACTTCAACTGAAGATGGCTCTATTACTTCTGTTCAAGCTGTTTACGTTCCAGCTGATGACTTGACTGATCCAGCCGTTGTTGCAACTTTTTCTCATCTTGATTCATCGTTGGTATTATCCCGTGCAATCGCATCGTTGGGTATTTATCCCGCCGTTGAACCATTGGAGTCAACATCTTCACTATTAAATCCAAGAATCGTTGGAGATAAACATTATGCAGTTTCTGCTGGCGTCAAACAAATTCTTCAAAGATATAAAGAGCTTCAAGATATTATTGCTATTTTAGGTATTGAAGAATTAGCTGACGAAGACAAGACCATTGTTAACCGAGCTAGAAAAATCCAAAAATATTTATCACAGCCATTTTTTGTTGGCGAAGTCTTTACTGGCATAGCTGGAAAGTATGTAAAAATTGAGGAGACTATCGATGGCTTTGATAAGATTATTTCAGGTGAACTTGACCATATTCCTGAGTCTAATTTTTATATGAAAGGAACAATTGATGAGGTTATTAAATCTTACGAAGAAAACAAATAATTTATGAAATTAAGTATTGCAACCCCAGAAAAAATAATGTTTAAGGGAGATGTTGAAAATGTAAACATCTCAACTTATGCCGGCGATATTGGTGTTTTGTCGCACCATACCGCACTTATTTCTGTAGTAAAAGAGGGAAGCATAAAGATTAAAACTGAAGAAGGGGAAAAGGTTTACAAAAACAAGCAAGGCGTAATAGAGATTCACAATAATGAAGCTATTATCCTTGTGCGGGGATGTACTGAAGAATAAAAACAAAACGCCGAATGGCGTTTTGATACTTAGTGTTCATAATTATGTTTTACAATCGAGAATTGACTTCAAATTTAGTTAGATCTTAATAACACTATCTTGGTCTACCAAGAAAATAGAACAAGATACATAAAATTATATTGACAACAACGGCATTATCGTATATTTTTAAAAAGGTAAATATGGTAGAAGTAAACGGAAAAAAAGAAGGAGAACGCTATCTTGGAAAATTCTCAGAAAGAGCCCTTGATTTTATCGGATACGAATATCGGGTACAAGAGTTGGAGAAAAAAGAAAAGGGACTGAAAATGTATGACGTTTTTGTCCACGAAGACAATATTTAAGGCTAAAAATTAGCCTTCTTTTTTTTAAATAAAAAATCCCTCAATGTTGAGGTGGGATTTTTTAGTTTGTTGGATTAGTGACTTGTTCTTCGGTTTGCTTTTTCTGTAACTCTTCTAAAAGTTCTTTTATTTTTTGAGTTTTTTCGTCCCCTTCAAGACCATCCCAAGGATTGGCTTCTTCGCTATATATAGGCTTTGTATTAAATATTTGAATACTTTTTTCTATGGCCTTTCTCCACATAGGAGCAGCAGTCATTTCACCAATAGCCCCCACAATCGGAGTTCGGTCATTGTTACCAGCCCAGACAACAACTACAGCATCAGCCGTATATCCAATTGTCCATCCATCAACACTATTTTGAGTCGTACCTGTTTTTACCGCAACCCTATAATCATCAAATCTTAAAACAGAATTTTCACCAAACATGGGAGCTCTAGCTACATTATCAGAAAGAATACTCGTAATCGTATTGCAAGTATTTTCACTCAATACCTTTCGTGGAGTTTTATCATTTTTATAAATAACCTCTCCCTTTGAATCGACAATTTTTATAATTGCCGAGGAGGGGATAGCATATCCACCATTAGCAAAAACACTAAAGGCACTGGCCATATCAATCATTTTTACATCAGCCCCACCGAGTGCAAATGGTAATCCATAAAAGTTGGCGTCTCTAGTAAGTGTCGAAATCCCCATTTTTTTAGCAAGATTCATCGTATCTTGGAGACCTGCGTAATCTCTTAAGGTTTTTATGGCAGGAATATTTAATGATTGGGCAAGACCAGTTCGCAAAGTTATAGCACCCCTAAAGGACATGTCAAAATTGTTTGGTCGATAACCTCCTCCAAAATCAGTTGGCTCATCAACTACGATTGAATCAGCGGTTGCTCCTTTTTCAAAGGCTTGTGCATAAACTATTGGCTTGAACGATGATCCAGGCTGTCGCTCAGACTGAACAGGAATGTTCATCCATGATTCAAAAAGGCAGTTTTTTCCAGGAGTACAGCCGGCAGGTAATGAATCTCCCCATGCATCAGCAGAACCAACGAGAGCACGAACCTCTCCTGTTTTTGGATCCATTACTATCATCGCAGCATTATATGCTCCGTAGGACTTTCTATTTTTAATAGCCCCTTCTTTTACTATTTGTTCGGCTGCTTTTTGCATATCCCAGTCAAGGGTTGTGTATATTTTTAATCCTTTTGTTTCTAATACCCCAGGGCCATACTTTTCTTCAAGAATACTTTTAACATATTCAACAAAGTGGTAAGCAACATTTTTTTGCACTTTTGCAAACTTAAATTCATATTTCTCAGCCTCTTCTTTTTCTTTACTGGTAATATATCCTTCCTCCTCCATCCTTTTTAGTACATAATTCTTTCGTTCTAATAGGACATCCAAGTGAGAACCATAAGGAGAATAGTAGCTAGGTGATTGAATAGATGCAGCAAGTATTGCACATTCGGCAAGGTTTAATTCTTGTGCTGGTTTTTCAAAATAAGTTAAAGAAGTTTCTTCAATTCCATAAAGATTTATACCAAATGGAACTTTATTTAAATACCATTCAAGAATTTGGTCTTTTGAATACTTTCGATCAAGTTCTGTTGCAAGTAAAATTTCTTTTACTTTCCTTGTAATAGTTTTTTCAGCAGTTAAAAACGTTGCCCTAATTAATTGTTGAGTGATTGTAGAAGCTCCTTGATTTGGCGAGCGGGTAATTAAATCATCTCTTATTGCTCTAGCCATTGCTTTTATATCGAACCCATGGTGTTCATAAAAATTAGCATCTTCGGTGGCAATAACGGCTTTTTGCATTAATTTTGGAATTTTTGACAAAGGAACATAGGTTCTTTTTTCCTCTCCATAAACACTGGAAAGCAAAACTTCTCCTTTGTAATCATATATTTTTGTAGATTGATTAAACTCTGTATCAGTAAAATCTTTTGGTCTTGGCAGATCTTTTGTCATATAGAAAAAGCCAATTATTCCTAATATCGTACACACAAAAAACAGCAAAAGCAGTCCACTAACTATCCGAAAGAACCAATTTTTTTTCTTTTTCTTTTTTTTAGGTGCACTGGGAAAAGGAACAAGTCCATCTCCATATTTCCTTTCGCTTAAATTATCTATAGTTTTCTTTTTTTTAAATATTTTATTCGTACTATCACGAACTTTAATTTTGATTTTTTCAATATGATTTTTCATAAATTTAATAACTCAATACTACCATATTTTTAACATTTTAAAAACCTTAAGAATTAACACATAATCTTGTTATTTTTTTGGTTTAGCCTTAATATAAATTTAAGATTTTAAATAATTTTATTATGAACATAGACACAGATCCAAAAAAAATAGATGAATTGCTGAGTAGGGGGACGGAAGATATTATCGATAAAGAACACTTAAGGGCCGCTCTTTTGTCAGGCCGACAATTACGTATAAATTTAGGCATAGACCCAACAGGTCCAAACATTCATCTTGGTAGAGCTACAATCCTTTTTAAATTAAGAGATTTTCAAAAACTAGGACATAAGATAGTTTTGATTATTGGGAATTTTACTGCCTTAGTTGGTGACGCATCGGATAAAGATTCTAGGCGTCCAGTTATTACTCAAGAAAAAATAGATGAAAACCTTAAGGATTATCTTTTTCAAATAGGAAAGATTTTGGATATTGAAAATGAAAAAATATTTGAAAAACATTACAACATGGAATGG
>JALNZJ010000004.1:0-3764 GCA_023229485.1 bacterium
GAGGCTTTTTGTGATTTTGGAGAAATAGATGACGAGTTTTTGGAGCAAATAAAGATTAATGCTACCTTGGGAAAGATTGAGAACCATAGATATTCTGTTTTAAAAACAGACATTTTTTCTGGAATTCAAAAAAAATATGATGACATTTTGGCCGGTCCTCCTTATGTTGCGGAAAAAAGAATAAATGATGTGGGGAAAGATGTTCTTGCTTTTGAACCCAAAAAAGCTTTGTTTTCTGGATCAGATGGAATGGAAATAATAGAAAAATTTTTGAATAATGCAAAGAATTATCTTAACGAAAAAGGAATTATTTTTTTGGAATTTGATTCTGAGCAAGAAAAACAGATAGATTATATTTTAAAAAAAAATAATTATTCTAGTTGGAAATTTTTTTGTGATCAGTTTGAATTAATTAGGTTTGTGCGAATAGTTTTATAATAAATTTTAAATTTTAAAAATGGATTATTTAGTTTATATTTTTTTAGGTTTTTTACAAGGTATTTTTGAGTGGTTGCCGATTTCTAGTAAGGGAATAGTTTCTTTATTTGTGAGTTATTTTAATATCCAAAATGTTAATCCTTTGGATTTGGCATTGTTTTTGCATATAGGGACATTAATAGCTACTTTTATTTATTTTTGGAAGGATATTAGAGATTTAATATTATTTAAGGATAAAAAATTTGTAAAATTTTTTATCATAGTTTCATTTATCTCTGGAACATTAGGGTTTCTAATTTATAAATTAACCAAAAACTTTGCAGCTGGTTCTAGCTTGCTTCTTGTTGTTGGTTTGGGGTTGTTATTAACTTCATTTTTTCAAAGTAGAAAGATTAAGATTCGTATGAGTAATACGATGTCAGCGATTACTGTAGGGTTATTGCAGTCACTCTCCGCAATTCCTGGGGTATCTAGATCTGGCTCAACAATTTTTGGATTATCTTTGAGTGAGGATGATCCCGAAAAGATATTGAGATATTCTTATCTTGTGTCTATTCCAGTTGTTCTTGGTGCTGATGTTTATCTTCAGCGAGAGAATTTAGTCCAATTAACTCCCGAGGTTTTAATTGCAATTATCTCGAGTTTTGTGTTTGGTATATTGTCGCTAAAAATACTTTTAGCTTTTTCTAAAAAAATAAATTTTTCATTATTTACATTATTTTTTGGTTTTCTTTGCATAATAGGTGCATTAATTGGGTTTTTTGTTTAATAGCTATGGTAAAAGGTCTTATTTTAGAATTAAAAAAGGAAGCAAATAAAAACCAAGCTAAAATTTTGTCTGGTTTTTTTAAAACTGGAAAGGGGCAATATGGAGAAGGTGACGTTTTTTGGGGGATAAAAGTTCCTACAATAAGAGCGATTGCGAGAAAATTTATTGAAATGTCTATTAAGGAAGTTCAGCTATTACTTGATTGTGATATTCATGAGGTTAGATTTGCCGGACTCACTATTTTGATTAGAAAATATGAAAAGGGGGATGAAAAAGAAAAGAAGAAAATCTTTAATTTGTATTTAAAAAATATCAAGAAAAATATAAATAATTGGGATTTAGTTGATCTTTCTTGTCCACAAATTATTGGAAGTTTTTTATTCAATCAAGATAGGGATATTTTATATAAACTAGCTAGGTCTAATAACTTATGGGAAAAGCGAGTTGCAATGATTTCGACTTTCTACTTTATAAAGCGGAATGACTTCAAAGACTCATTGTCTTTGGCAAAAATACTGTTGAATGATAAACATGATTTGATAAATAAAGCTGTCGGATGGATGCTTCGTGAGATTGGTAAGCGTAATATAGATATAGAAAAGGATTTTTTGTTCTTATATTACAATACTATGCCAAGGACGACACTTCGTTATGCAATCGAAAAGATGAATGAAGAAGAAAGAAAGTTTTTTTTGTCAAAATAATTTAATAAAAGAAAAATAAAAACTCGCTTGTGAGTTTTTTGTTTTTTATGGTATTATAAAAGAAAAATTATTTTATTATGGACATTACTTACATTTTTTTTGCAGTTACTATAATTTCTGTTTTTGCTTTATTTTTTGTTAATTATATACTTGGAAAGATTGCTAAAAAGAATGCCCTTAAGGCGTCGCTTTCTTTTACTTTATTTTTAATAAAGATGCCCATAAAAAGCGAAAATGAGATGAAATCTTCGAATGAAAAAGATGAGATAAAAATGATGGAAGATTTTTATGAGTGCTTGATATCTCTTAAGTCCGAAAAAATATTTGGATCTCCTTCATGGATTGCACTTGAAATTTCAAAGGTAGGCGATGAAATAGGTTTTTACATTGCTATTCCGAAGGATTTTGAAGATTTTGTAGAAAAAAAAATATATAGTCTTTATCCTGATTGTCAACTGGAGCGAGTGAAGGATTATAATATATTTTCATTGCGTGAGCAGATATGTTGTGGCTATTTGAAGACTTTAAAACCGGTATTTTTACCAGTAAAGACCTATAATCAGATGGAATCTGATCCTTTATCTAGTATGGCTAATGTGCTGACAAAATTAAAACAGGGAGAGGAAGTTTCTATTCAGGTCGTAATTCGTGGAAGCAATAATAAGTGGCAGAATAGAGCTAGGGAGGTAATTGAAAAAATTGCATCGGAGAACAAGAATTTCAATCAGGCTGTAGCCGAGACGGGAATTTTCAAAATATTTTTTAGTAATAAAAAAATTGATACAACGATAGTAAAAAGGGTTGATGATGAGCTTGTTAAAAGTTTGGAATCAAAACTTGCGAAGAATAATTTTGAAACTAATATTCGTATTATTGTTTCTGCTTCAAGTCGTGATAGGGCTGAGAATGTTTTTACTCAAATATCTAATACTTTTGATCAGTACACAGGATCAAAACTTAATAACTTTAAGGTTTTTAAAGTATTAAGCGGCGAAGGATTGAGGGACATAGTTTATAAATATAGTTTTAGACTTTTTGATTCTGATAAATCTTTTGTTTTGAATAGTGAAGAATTAACTAGTGTTTTTCATTTTCCTTCTAACTTAACAAAGATTCCTAATCTTATAATGCTTAAGGCACGAAATGCTCCCGCTCCAGCGAATCTTTCTTCTGATGGAATAATTCTAGGTTTTAATAAGTATAGGGAAGAGAAAAAGGAGATTAGAATTAAAAAAAATGATAGGGAAAGGCATTTATATATAATTGGACAAACTGGAACTGGAAAATCTGTTTTTCAAGCTAATTTAATTGAGCAAGACATTCTTTCTGGTAATGGAATTGGAGTAATTGATCCTCATGGGGATTTGATTGAAAAAATATTGGGAATGATACCTAATAATCGAGTTGAGGATGTTGTACTTTTTGATCCTTCTAATTTGGAAAGAGTTGTTGGTTTGAATATGCTTGAATATGATCCGAAATTTCCAGAGCAAAAAACTTTCATTGTTAATGAATTAATTAATATTTTTGATAAGCTTTATGATTTGAAGCAGACTGGTGGGCCACTTTTTGAACAATATACAAGAAATGCATTAATGCTATTGATGGACGATCCGAGTGAGACTTATACTTTAATGGAAGTACCAAAGGTTTTAGCTGATGAAAATTTTAGACATAAGTTACTTGCAAAATGTAAAAATATTTTAGTAAAAGAATTTTGGGAGAAGCAAGCTGAAAAAGCTGGAGGAGAAGGTGCTCTTAAAAATATGGTTCCTTATATTACTTCAAAATTTGATACTTTTATTTCTAATGATTACGTAAGGCCAATTATAGGGCAAGCAAAAAGTACTTTT
>JALNZJ010000004.1:3774-18346 GCA_023229485.1 bacterium
TAGATAATAAGAAAATATTTTTAGTTAACTTGAGCAAAGGGAGGTTAGGAGAAATGAATAGTTCTTTAATTGGATTAATCGTAACGGGAAAATTGACCATAGCAGCTTTTTCGCGTGTCGATACCCCAGAAGAAAAAAGGAATAATTTTTATCTTTATATTGATGAGTTTCAGAATTTTGCTACTAATAGTATTTCTACTATTCTTTCGGAGGCAAGAAAGTATAAGCTATGCTTGACTATTGCACATCAATTTATAGGGCAGTTACCACAATTAATTAGAGATAGTGTATTTGGAAATGTGGGTACGGTAGTTGCTTTTAGGATTGGAGCTGACGATGCGGAGTTTTTAGAGAAACAATTTCAGCCAACTTTTTCGGCTCATGATTTGATAAATATTGGTAATTTTAATTTTTATACAAAATTAATGATTGACGGAGAAGTTTCTAAGCCATTCAATGTTATTGCTAATCCTCCATCATTTTCTGACGTAAATAGGGCGGCTGACATTAAACAGTATTATTTTTTAGTTTATGGTCGTGATAGGTTTTTTGCAGAAAAAGACATCAAGGAAAGGCGAATGTTTATTGACTTAATGTAATATTTATTTTATAGTAATATATATGGAAGAAGGTTTTTTAAAAGGTATTAAAAAGAAGGGGGGAACGATATTCCTCCTGATTTTGATCTTGTAAAAGCTAAAAGAGAGTTAGCATTAGCTTATCATCCAGACATTGGTGGAGATGGGGAAAAGATGCAGAAAGTTAATAATGCGTTTGATAACGGAGATATTGAATTTTTGTATGAGGAAGTGAAGAATTTGAGAATTTCTAAGGCAATAACCGAAGATCAAGAACAAATCTTACGTGATAAGATTTGTAATATACAGGAGATATATGATTTTCCTGAAGAAGTTGAGGCGTTATCGACTAAGCTTAAAAAAGGAGAATACTTTGAAGTTGTTAATGAAATTATTAAAAGGGCAAGAGAAAAAGGCATATTTCATACCGTAATAGTTCCCGATAGTTCTAAAAAAATTTTAGGAATAAAAATGATTCCTTATAAGGCAACAGTTGACCCTGGTGATATTTATGAAGATGAAAAAAATGTTTCGGGTAGTAATGATGAGCGTAAGGAGCGTGGTGATATTGGAAAGCGTGAAAATAGTTCGATAAATGATCGACTTCGTGATATTGAGAGAATGATGACAAAAATTAATGAAAGGAAAGAAAAAAGTTTCGATGATATGCAAACTGGAGTTGAGACTGAAAGAAAGATGCCAGCAGTAGAGGAAAAAGTTACTACAGCAAGAGGAAAACTTTTGAAATCTCAGCAAATGATGGAAGAAATAAAAAGAGTGCAGGAAATTAGTAATCTGGATTTTCCTGTTAATGTAGTGTCTTTCGGTTCTAAGCAACAAGCTGAAAATGTTTTAAAAAAAGATGAAAAAAATATTGAGTTCATGCATCGTAGATTAAAAGAATGGACTGCTAGCGAAGTTAAGAACGATCCAATTTCTTTTATTTCTGATGTTTTGAATAACATTAATCGTCAAATTGAATTAAAGAGAGAAATAAAACTGCCCAAAAGGGCACTGGGCGTTGTTTTTCAATTACTTCAACGTGAGTATTCTAAAAATGAAGAATATAGCGATCGTAAAAGTAATAGAGATATTTTGGACGAGGCACGAGAAAATTTATTGGGAGGAGATGTTGAAAAAATATTAAATGAATTAAAAAATGCAGAGGATTTATTTAGAATTGATAGTATTTTTAGAGCCTATATAAAAGGTAGTGGAGTCGGTGATGGTAAAAAGAGTACCGAGGGGGAAATAGGCGATACGATACTTTTGGGAGATAGCAAGAAAGGAGATGGTACCTTTGTTGACAATAAGGTTAGTGATAATAAGAAAGAATTTTATTTTGGAGGAGAGATTCCTTTGAGTGAAATAATAAGAACTGGAGCAAAAGGTAAAAATAAAAAAGCGGAAGGTTCTGGTAAAAAATTAAATATTATTGGGACTACTCCTTTAACGGAAAATGTTTTTGGAGATAATGAGCCTAATGTGGGAGTGAATAAAGTAGTTCGAGGTGGCACTATACCTGTTGGTGAGGGCAATGAAATCAAAGAAACATCTAGCTTTAGAAATTCTGAGTTATTAGAAAAAAAGAGAAATGATATTATAAGAATGCAAGATGCTTTGAAGAATATTCCGCTTTCCGATAATGGAATTAAGGCTGAGGATGTTGCTCGATATTCAGGAAGTATTGAGGATAAAGGCGAGAAGAGTGATAATATTGAGAAGTTGGGCGTAGAGGGTGAAGGTGCCGAGAGTGGTAAATTGTTTAATGAAGGGGATGAGTTAAGGCTAGAAGCTAAACAGATTTATTTTGAAATGATTCGAGATCTAGTTGATTTGGATATTAAAATAGAGGATATAAAAAAAGAGAGGATAAGGCAGGAAAGAGTTTCAGTTCGTTTGGGAATAAGAAAAAGCAAAGAATCAGAATTAGAAAATGAGTATCGAAAAACTCAAGATGATTATAGAAACCTAAGAAAAAAGATTGTAGAAAAAAGTGGCCTTGGTGAAGATGAAATAGATGAAAAAATTATTTCAATGAGGCGGGAACTTGGGCAAATGAAGTCAAGGTTTAACAAGGAAAAGGCTGGGGAGTATATACAACATTTAAAAAAAATAGTTGAGTATCAAAAAGATTCCTTGCCTGAAAAGAAAAAAATTCTTTTTGAAAAAATAGTGACAACAATAAAGGATAAACGAGCTCAGATAATAATAAGTGCTTTATTGCTGGGGATTTCTATTGCTATTCCTGCGACAGGTGGTGCTTCATGGCTTACCCATGGGATTGTGTCGGGTTTCCTTCCTGAAGAATTGGGAATGCCTTTGAAATATCTTGGCACAGCTACTGGTGGATATTTGTTTGGAAACGATCTTAAACCGATGCTTGAAGCAAGAAAATTGAAAATTGTTGAAATTGAGAAAAGGATAGTTGAAAAAATTAACAATTTTGTATATCCTAAAGTAAATAGCATTAATGATTTTAGTGTAGATGATGATTATGTGATTAAGAATGCAACTTTTTTTAATAAGTTTCAAAAATTGGAAGCGAAGAATAATTTTATAAAAGCAAAAAAGCAAATAATAGAATCATAACGAAAAAACAATATGAACCCAAAAGAAAAAATTTCAATTCATTGTAAAGATATAATAAGTGAACTTAATCTAGAAAATCTTTCAGAGGATGAACAAGTGAAAATGATTTCTGAGATGAGTGATGTTGTTTATGAAAAGATTATCCTTAGAGTTCTCGATAAATTAAGTATTGAAGATTCTGTTGCTTTGACTAATTTACTTAATTTAGAAAAGCATGAGGAATCTACAGCTTTTTTAAATGAAAAAATTCCAAATTTTGAAAAAATTATAGATGAGGAAGTTACAGATTTTCAAGAAGAACTAATTAAATTTTCAAAATAATGATAAATAGTACTGATGACCAGAATATCGGTCCATTGGAAGAAGACATGGTAGTAGAAGAAGAGAAAGAAGAAACTGCTCCTGTTTCCGAAGCAGATATTTTGGAAAGAGAAAAGACTTTAGAAGAGGAAAAAAAGTTACTTGATCCAGTGACTAAATTTGTTAATTATTTTTTTAAAAAAAAGAGTATTGAAAAAGATGAACGTGAGGAGGTCGCTCATATTGAACAATTAAGTTCCAAGAAAGAAGATGCTCCCATAAAGACCGAAAAGGATGAAATTGACGAGCTTGTTGCTATCGCTTTATCGAAAGGGATTGAGGTAGCTGGTAATTTGGCGAAACATAAGAGTCCTTATGTTATTGACGCTTTTCATGATAGACTAATAGAAGAGATGAAAAAAGGAAAAACCGACGAATAAAAAATAAACCGCATAATAGCGGTTTTTGATTTTTAAAGAAGGAGTGGCGAGAATTTAAAAAATGAGATAGCATTTAAGAAAGACTGATTTTAAAGAACGAATGAAGATATGAACAAAGATTTGCTTAAAAAACTTAATAAAGAGCAAAAGGAAGCTACAATTTTTGGCAATGGACCCTTGATGGTGGTTGCTGGGGCTGGAACTGGAAAAACAACAGTTTTGACCAATAGGATAGCTTATTTAATTGAGAGAAAGAATATAAAACCTCAAGAAATTTTGGCTTTAACTTTTACTGAAAAGGCAGCACAAGAAATGCAGGATAGAGTAGAAAAATTACTTCCTTTTGGTTATTATGATTTTTGGATTTCGACATTTCATTCTTTTGCGGATAAGCTATTAAGAACACACGGACTCATTATTGGAATACCGACTGACTATAAGCTTTTAGAGCAGACCGGAAGTTGGATAATGGTAAAGAAGAATTTTGGCAAATTCAGTTTTTTAAAAGAATATCGTCCCTTGGGTAATCCAACTAAATTTATTCATGCTTTAATTTCACATTTTAATCATTGTAAGAATGAGGGGATTTATCCTGAAAATTATCGAGAGTATGCCGAAACTTTAAAGATGGATACTGATAGTTTTTTATTGAAAAAAAGTAAGAAAAAAAAGATAGGTGAGGAAAATGAGGATGAATTAAAGTTAGCAGAGCGAGCAAGAATAGAAGAGCTAGCAATGGCTTATGAAACATATCAACAATTATTATTGGATAATAGTTGTCTTGATTTTGGTGATTTGATAAATTATGCAATTAAATTACTTGAAAAAAAACCAGAGATACTTGAAAAAATGAGAATGCAATTTAAATATGTGCTTGTTGATGAATTTCAGGATACAAATTGGGTTCAATATGAACTTGTGAAAAAAATTGCTTTTCCTAAAAATAATATAAATGTTTTTGCTGACGACGATCAAAGTATTTTTTCTTTCCAAGGAGCATCATTTAATAATGTTCTTCGTTTTAAGAAGGATTATCCGAATTCAAAAGATACTGTTTTGATTCAGAATTATCGTTCTCCGCAGAATATTCTTGACTTAGCATATAATTTTATCCAGTATAACAATCCTAATAGGCTTGAATATCAATTGAATGAAATTGAGGAAATAAGAAAAAGGGCCGAGGAGAGAGGAGTTGATCTTGATAATTTTAAAAAAATTGATAAGAAGGGGGCATTGGAGCTTTTAAGTTTTGAATCAGCTGATGAAGAGATAACTGGTGTTGTTGGTAAGATATGGGAAATTAAAGAGATGGATGATAATGTTAGTTTTTCTGATTTTGCAATCTTAACTAGAACAAATGATTCAGCGAATAATTTTAGTCGAGCTATGGATAGGGCTGGAATACCTTATCAGTTCTATTCTTCAAAGGGGTTGTATACTCATCCTTTAATATTGGATATGATTTCGTATTTTAAGGTATTGATTGATTTTTATGATTCAGCAAGTTTTTATAGAATACTCAGAATGTTACCTTTGGATTTACCACCCGAAGATGTAGCTAAAATAACTCAATATAGCAACAAAAAAGGACTTCCAGTTTTTGAGGCTATTCAGCAAGATGATTTACTGGATACGATAACACAAGTAAATAGGAAAAAACTTCAAGATCTAATTTTGTTCATAAGGAAGCATTATCGATTATCTCGAGAAAAAAATGTGGCTGAAGTTTTTGTTAATATCCTTGAGGATGTTGGTTATTCGAGAGTGTTGTCGGCGGCTACCGAAGAGAATTTGCATAATTGGGAGGTTATATATCAGTTCTATGAAAAGATAAAAAATTTCGAAAATACACATATAGACGGAAAGTTAATTTCATTTACCGAGCAAATGCAGATGGAATTAGATTCAGGAGAAGAAGGTAATTTTAAAATTAGCCTTGATGATGCTTTTGATTCGGTTAAAATAATGACGGTTCATTCTGCAAAAGGACTAGAGTTTGATTATGTATTTTTGACAAATTTGGTGCATAGGAAATTTCCCTCTGACCAAAGAAAGGAACCAATAGAGATACCTGATAAGCTAGTTAAAGAAGTTTTACCTGAAGGAGATGCACATATCCAGGAAGAGAGAAGACTTTTTTATGTGGGATTAACTAGGGCAAAAAAGGGATTATTTCTAACATGGGCTTCTGATTATGGTGGAAAGATATTAAAAAAACCATCACGATTTTTACTGGAAAGTAAGTTGATAAGCGAAGAAGCTTTGGAAAAGCAAAAATTAACTAGAGGCCATGGCAGTAGTTCTTATGGGAAAAATTTTGGATTCAAATTAGAATCGAATGAAACCATAAAGAATGATAATATTAAAAGATTTTTACCCGACCATTTTTCTTTTTCACAGCTTGCTTCTTTTGAAAATTGTCCCTTGCAGTATAAGTTTATGCATATTTTGAAAATTCCAACTAAAGGAAAGTCTAATTTTAGTTTTGGCAAGAGTATCCACAATTCTTTATATAAATTTGTATATGATTCGCAAAATGGTCTTAAAAATGAGTATCCGACATTAGGTGATTTAATGCGTACTTATGAAAAGGAATGGATTAATGACTGGTATGAGGATGCTCAGGAGCAGCAAGAATTTTTTAAAAACGGAGAAAAAATATTAAAGAATTTTTATAATAATTTTATTTTAGATAAACCAAAGGTGTTCACTTTTGACGACGTTCTTGCACTTGAAAAAACTTTTTCATTAAAAATTGTTGGCAATAATGTCATTGGGGCCATTGATAGAATTGATGATCTTGGTGATGGTGTTGAAATTATTGATTATAAAACTGGTAATCCAAAAACAAGCTTAGGAACTGATGAACGATTTCAGCTATTAATTTATCATTTAGCGGCAAAAAAAATATTTAATTTGGAAGTTAAAAAGCTAACATTTTTCTATGTTGAAAATGGATCAAAATTTTCTTTTGAACCAAAGGATGGGGATGAAGATAAGACGGAAAAAAAGATAGCTGATATAATAGATAAATTAAAGAGAAGTAGTTTTAAGCCAACAGCTGGTTGGCATTGTCAGTTTTGTGATTTTAAGAACATTTGTTCTCATAAAAAGAGTTAATGTTAAAAATATGAAAAACAGTAAATTAGAAAAAATAGTAATTCTTGGCGATGGTGCATGGGGAACAACTTTAGCGGGAGTAGCCAGCAAGAATGGATATGATGTTGTTTTGTGGAGTAATTTTCCAGAATATTTAGAAGAGCTTAATAAAAAAAGAGAGAATAGAATATACATGCCTGGAATTAAAATTCCAAAAGAGATTGTTTTTGAAAATGACTTAGAGAAAGCTATTTCCGGACGAGATATTATAATTTTTGCTATTCCTTCAAAATTTTTTCGGGAGGTTGTGGTGAAAATAAAAAAGTCAAAAATTTCTTTAAAAGGTAAAGTGTTTGTTAATGTTGCAAAAGGCATTGAGCAAAAAACCTTGAAGAGAATGACTGAGATATTCAAAGATGAACTTGGAAATATAAAAGTGGCAGTGTTGTCTGGCCCAACAATCGCAATTGAAGTTGCAAAAGAATTACCAGCACTTATAGTAGCTGCTTCAAGGGATAAAAAAGTTGCTCAACGAATTCAAGATATTTTTTCTAATGAGTATTTTCGTGTTTATACTAGTAGGGACGTTATTGGTGTTGAATTGGGCGGTCCGCTTAAGAATATTATTGCTGTTGTGGCTGGAATTTCTGATGGACTTGGCTATGGTTCTAATGCTAAAGCAGCAATTTTATCAAGGGGTATTGTGGAAATTCAGAGATTAGGACAATTAATGGGGGCTAAGAAAAAAACTTTTGCTGGTCTTGCTGGGTTGGGAGACTTATCGACTACTTGCATAAGTCCTGACAGTAGAAATAGAACTTTTGGGGAAAGGATAGGTAGGGGAGAAAGAATGAAAGATATTGTAAATTCTACTTCGGCAATAATTGAAGGAGCTACAACAACTGAAGCGATTTATGAGCTTAGTCAAAGATATAAAATAGAAATGCCGATTACGGAACAAGTGTATTTAATACTTTATAAAAATAAGCATCCTAAGCAGGCAATGATAGACTTAATGACTAGGGAGAAAAGGGCAGAATAATTTTTGTTTGCATTAATATTTGAAGATGATATCATTATATAAAATAAACAATTTATTATGTCTAAAATAAAGGCTTTTACTCTTGTTGAAATAATTATCACGATTGCAATTATTGGTATTATGGCTTCGATAATATATATTAATTATATTAACGAATCTTCTTATCAATCCACGTTAACAAAAGCAAAAACTTTTGCTGTTTCTGTTCCGTTATCTATTCTGACAAGTTTTGTATCAACGTGGAAATTTGATGGCTCAACAGCGATTAGTAGTCCAGCGACTACTGCTGATTTATTTGATTCGTGGGGTGATGCCAGTGGAACAAGTGTTTCGGGAACAGTTGTTTTGGGTGAAGATAGTTGCATATTTGGAAAATGTATTTATTTTAATGGAACGAGTGATGTCATCTCAACAGGTTCTTCAGAGGGTATTTTAAATAAAAAATCCAATTGGACAATTTCTGCTTGGGTAAAGCCAGATGCTAATGGTGGTAAGGATTGTTTTTATTCGGAAGGAGAAGGGTCTAATACTATTTTTAATGCCTGTATTACTGCTGATAATAATATTTCAGTTTCTATTTATAGAGGAGGTGTACTCGAGGAGATTACTACTAGTGCCTCTGTGAATAAGATTAATCGAGGAAAATGGAATTATATCGTGATTAGTTTAATGAATGGTGATTCTAGTGGAATTTTAAAGTTTTGGTTAAATGGTGATTTAATATTTTCTACTAATAATCAATCGAAAATTGATTACACTTCTAGTGCTATTCAGGGGAATATTGGAGCAAGCGTTAATGGAGCGGATTATTTTAAGGGGGCAATAGATGATATTCAGATATATAGTGATTATGTTTCTTCTGCTGCTATCTCAAGCACCACAAGAGAATTAGTCAGTATTGCAATCACAAGTCCAGCCTCAAAAACAAGCTATGCCATTAATGATACTTTGGATATTAATGGATTGATTGTTACTGGCACTTATACTGATTCAACAACTAATATTGAAACGATAACAACTTCAAATATTACTGGATTTAATAGTAGTAGTCCTGTTGAAAATCAAGTCTTAACTATAACTTTTAATGGAAAGACGACGACATATAATATAAGCGTTGTTCCAACTATTCCTACTAACTTGGCTTGTTATGGTTCTTCTGCCACAACCGTCAGTTGCTCATGGACAGCTGTCAGTGGTTCTGGAATTACCTATAGATTAAGAGTTGACTCTAGTGATTCTAATATTATTAGCTCTTCTACTATTCCGGCTTATAGTTCAGGCCTTACCTGTAATACTAATCATAATTATGAAATCAAAGCCTGTAGTGGTAGTGCCTGTTCTAATTATTCGGCTACTGTTTCTGCTAGTACTCTCGTTTGTCCTCCTGTAGCTCCCGCGAGCCTAACTTGTAGCACGAATTCGAAAACTGCTATTACTTGTAGCTGGCCAACCTCGACAGGTGCAACCGCCTACGATCTTGAAAGGAATGGGTCGTCTGCAGAATTATTGACTAATACAAGAGCAGATACGGACTTGACTTGTGGTACTTCATATACTTATCGTGTTCGGGCTAAGAATGCTGGCGGTAATTCTGGCTGGGTGGCAACTAGCCCAGCAACAACCACAACAGCTATTTGTGCCCCCATAGCTCCTACTAGTTTGACCTGTACTCCTGCTTCTGGCACATCAATGAACTGTTCATGGACAGCCTCGGAAGGTGCTACTAGTTATGTCCTTAAAAGAGGACTTTCGACTGTTTATAATAATTCCGGAACGTCATTTACTGATTCGTCATTAATTTGTGGTACTTCTTATAATTATCAAGTACAAGCTTGCGATGGAACAGATTGTTCTGGATCAACAACGACTTCAGCGACTACGGTTGTTTGCCCTCCTGCTATTCCAGCTACTTTGACTTGTACGGGTGCCTCCGCTTCATTAATTAATTGTTCTTGGTCTAGTGTTTCTGGCACTACTTTATACCAGCTTCAAAGAGACGGGACGACTATCCAAAATTCTTCGGCCACCTCAAAGGCAGATTCCGGAATTTTATGTGATACTTATGCATATCAGGTAAATGCATGTAATGCTGGTGGATGCTCTGGATGGAAAACTGCGACTGGGTCTACTATTCAGTGTTATGCAGTAAAAAATTTGAATATTTCTACTGGTATACAAATAGCATCTTCTAGTGATTTTTCTAGGATTTATTATCATGGAGGGACTGGGAGTAATACTATTTATGGTTCATCTGATTTTGGGACTACTTGGTCAACAGCTTCTCAGCCGCAAGGAAGTGCTACGAGTTATTATTTTGAGGGATTGGCTGCGTCTGGTAATGGCTCTAGACTTTTAGCTGGAAGCAGTTCGGGAATTGACCTTGATCTTGGAAGATTGTTTGTGTCATCAGATTACGGTGCTACATGGACCGAGACACAACCGTCTGGAAACGTAACAGTAGTATGGAGTAGACTTGCTATTTCTAATGATGGTTCTAAAATGTATGCGGCAGGATATAATGGGCCGGGTTATAGTGGTTGGCATATATATTTATCTACTAATTACGGTACTACTTGGACAGAGCTTACGGGCATACAACGATGGCTTTCGTTTGATATTTCGACAAATGGAGCTTATGTTTATGCTTCAAATGCTACTGAAAATAAGTTATATAAGTCATCAGATTACGGCACTACTTGGGCAGAAATTGGCAGTTATGCTAATGATTTAAGTGTTTCTGGAGATGGGGCTCGTATTATTTATAGCAATACGAAATGGTCAGGTAGTACAATTGTTTCAGGTGGCAATTTGTACCTATCTTCAAATTATGGAGCAACGATTACCGAAATTTTTCCTGCTGGTTCTGGAATAAAAGGTTGGCGTACACAAGGGATGTCTTCAAATGGAGCTCGTATGATTGCTGGAATAAGATCTGGTAGAATATACATGTCTCTTGATTATGGCTCTACTTGGAGTGAAATAAGGCCACTTGGAGATGTGAACACTACTCTTAGTGGTGTGAGATTTTCTACTGATGGCTCTCGTGTTCTTCTTATTATAGATGGTGTGTTGTATTTGGGAACGTTTCTTCCCTAATTAATCAAGGAATAGAGTTGATGAAAGCTAATTTTTAAGGTAAGTTTAATTTATAATAATAATGATTTTAGAAAGATGAAAGTAAATATTTTTATTGAAAATCCAAAAGGTAGTCACAATAAGTATGAGCTTGATAAAGAGACAAACAAAATAATGCTCGATAGGGTTTTACATTCTGCTGTATATTGGCCATTTGAATATGGATTTTTGGAAGATACCTTGGCGGATGATGGCGATCCTTTAGATGTTTTAGTCTTGTCTGAGAGTCCTACGTTTCCTGGATGTGTTGTGCCATGTAGGGTAATTGGAATGCTTAATATGGAAGATGAGGCTGGTCTTGATTATAAGATTATTGCGGTTCCAGATGATAAAATAGATCCTCGTTTTAAAGAAATACAGGATATTTCTGATGTTAGCGAACATCAACAAAAAATGATTCAGGAATTTTTTGAAACGTATAAAAGATTGGAGGTTGGGAAATGGGTAAAAATTACTGGTTTTGAATCCAGAGAGATTGCCGAAAATATTATTGAGAAGTCGCGTATTAATAAATAAACAAATAAAATATAAAAAATGGAATATTCAGTTGATAAAGAAAAGTGTATTGGTTGTGGAAGTTGTAATTTAGCTTGTCCGAGTGGTATGGGCATGGGAAATGATGGAAAAGCTAGTGTAATATCTGCTAATGAGGTAGAAAGTTGCGGAGGCGTTGATTTGTGTCCTTATGACGCAATCGTAGAAGTGACACAAAGTAACGATGAAGAAGTTTAATTACAAGAAATTAGAAACTCGCATTCGCGAGTTTTTTATTAGACTACTGGACAATAATTTTTTTTAATTATAGTATTATTTTGTTGAAATAAATGAAAAAGTATGAAAATTACAAAAGAAACAAAACTTGATAAAATTTTAGAAATTGAGGGAGCAGAGGAGGTATTGTTTAATTATGAAGTGCCTTGTCTTTCTTGTCCTTGTGCCAAATATGAATTGGCAGAGCTTGATATTGGCTTTGTTTGTGAGAAATATGATATTGATTGCGATAAATTAATTGGTGAGTTAAATAAGAGAATTGAAGAAAAATAAGATAAATGAAAAAGACTGCTTATATTATTTTAACTGTTTTGGTTATTATTAATATCATTAGTTGGTCATTTTTATTTTCAACAAAAGATAACTTGCTTAAGGTTATCTTTTTTGATGTTGGGCAGGGGGATGGAATTTTTATAGAAACTTTAGATAAAAAACAAATAGTAATTGATGGTGGTCCTGATTATAATTTAATGGCTGAAAAGATTTCTGAAGAATTACCTTTCTGGGATAAGGAGATTGATGCAATTATTTTAACTCATACCGATAGCGATCACATGAATGGGCTTTTGGGTGTTTTAGAAAAATATAAGGTTGATAATATTTTATGGACTGGAGTAAAAAAAGAAGGGATGGAAAAGAAAATAGAAAATTGGGAAAATATAGTAAATAAGGAAGTAGAAAATAATGGGGCTAAAGTTTTTTTAGTTAAAAATACTAATACCATATTGACTAGCAATATGAGTTTAAATTTTCTTTGGCCAGAAAAAATTAATGAGAAAATTAATAGTAACGATTCTAACGATTATTCCTTAGCTTCAAGATTATGTTATTTAAAAACATGTTTTTTATTTATGGGTGATATGTCTTTTAATGAAGAAAAAAATGTCATTCGAGATGAGGATATAAAGGGCGATATTTTAAAGGTTGCTCATCATGGTTCAAAATATGCAACGTCTAATGAATTTATATCCGCGGTTTCTCCAAAGTTGGCAATAATTGAAGTGGGTAAAAACAGTTATGGGCATCCAGCTTTAGAAACGATAAAAAGATTAGAGGATTATGGGGCTAAGGTAGTGAGAACGGACACGCAGGGGGATATTACTGTTTTCTCGGACGGGCAAGATTATAAGATAGTTTATGAAAAATAGGCGGCGGATTCAAGTATTAACATATATGCGAAAGGATGATATAAATTAAGTGGTTCTATGTTTTAAATTTCCTAACAAATTTATATAGGGAGCCTACTTTTTTTGACTACCGTGGTAGTTGAAATCGGTGCCCACTTCAAAAGTGGTTAGGACTTCTTAAAATCGTAGAACCATAAATAGCGCCCGATGGACGCTATTTATTCTATGAAAAAGAGAGTGGTTCGGGAGATGCTTATAAACATGTTTGAGAAATTGTGGAAAATAAAAAAAGGGGCGTTTAGCTCAGTTGGTTAGAGCGTTGCGTTCACATCGCAGAGGTCACAAGTTCGAATCTTGTAACGCCCACATTAAGAATTTAAAGTATTGGCATTATATTACAAACGAGAGTATAGTGGACTCAGTAAGTTTGGAGGACGAGGGATGTTACTTAATCAAAAAGATTGGTATTTGTATGTTCGGGACAGATGCACTGATAGTCGTATGAGGGGTGTATATGGAAGAACATTGCCTTATGGCGAATTTAGCTTTGACGGCTTGACTAGCTATAGGTTGTTTAGAATTTCCAGCATGATAACTAATGAGATGTGCTGGGGAAGAACTTATCCTATTGGTCGCATGTGGAAGATAAGGAGAAAAATTGGGAAGTTTTTCTTTATTCTGGGTTGTTATTTTTGGAATAAAGAATTTTATAGAAGTGAGATGTGGTAAATTTTAGTGCTCTTTGGGGCACTTTTTATTTTGATAATTTTGAATTGACTTATGAATTATAAGGTTATAGTATTAATTATGGATATAAAAATATATCATAATTTAATAGGATCGAATTTTATCAATTTAGATACCGATTAGGCACATCATTTTTGATGTGTTTATTTTTTATAAAACTTTGACTTTTAAAAATAGTGGTTATAATATCCTCATTCTAGGGTTATTAGTATTTATTAATTAAATATTAAAAATATATGAAATATTATATAGATATTAAAGCTCAGCCCAATGGTGATTATGAAATTCATACAAAAGAATGTACGCATTTACCTATACATAAAAATATAAAATATCTTGGGGAGTTTCCGAATTGCAAGGAGGCCTTAAGGGAGGCAAAAAAATATTATACTGAAGCGAACGGATGTTATTATTGTTCAAGTGATTGCCACGAAGAAAATTTTGATATTTAAATAGGTTTGTGGTAAATATTAGTTATTGTATGCGGGAGTAGCTTAGGTGGCTTGCGAAGCAAGGCCGGAAGTTTGACTGAAACTGAGGCGGGCCCCGAAACATTTTCGGCAGAAAATGATTGAGGGGGAGCGTTTGCTTCCCAAGCAAAAGATCGCGGGATTGATTCGTGAAGCGAATCAATGACGGAGGCCTGTCTGAGGCCGAGTCGGGTTGCTAAAATTTTTCAGCAGAAAAATATTTAGCAAGAATCCCGTCTTCCTTTAAAAAACTAGAGTATGTGGTTATTAT
>JALNZJ010000082.1 GCA_023229485.1 bacterium
TAAATGTTTCCTTTTGACACCTTTTATTTTGACTGAAAATAAAGTAAGGCAAATTTTCAGCAGAAAATTTGTGTATGGCAAAAGGAAAGCATTTAAAAAGATTACGAACTTATTTAAATTTTACGCAATCCTTCTCCTCTCTTATTTTCCACTTTTTATTTCAATAACATCTCCATCTCTCACAACATATTCCTTTCCCTCGGTCCTAATCAAGCCTTTTTCTCTTGCACCAGCAAAACCATTTTGTTCAATCAATTTTTCAAAACTAACGACTTCAGCTCTTATAAAAAATTCTTCGAAATCACTATGAATAGCACCTCCTGCCTTTGGAGCTTTATCTCCATTATAAAGCGTCCAAGCTCTAGTCTCATCAGCTCCAGTAGTAAAAAATGTTATAAGATTCAAGAGCTTGTAACATTCTTTAATCAAGCCATCAAGACTTAATTCCTTCGGTAATCCAAACTCTTCTCTTTCTTCAGGAGAAAGTTCAGAAGCCTCAGACTGATCTAGAATATTGATTATTAAAAAATTCCAATTATTTTTCTTAAAAACATCTCGCACTTCGTTAGAAATATCCTCATTATTGCCATTCAATAAATATATACGTGGCTTTGAGGATAATAACTGATAACTTTTAATTATTTTTTCTTCTTCATCGTCCCAGGCATATTCTGAAATTATTTTTCCATCTTTAAGTAATTCATATACTTTTTTCAACGCCTCAAACTCCTTCAATGTCTTTTTATCTCCCGACTTAGCATCTCTTCCCAAAGAATCTAATCTTTTTTCGACAGTTTCCATGTCTTTCAAAATCATTTCGGTATCCAAAATATCCTTATCCTTCAGGACATTTATTTCCGATCTTACATTAACCACGTTCTCATTCTTAAATGCCCTAAGTACATAAACAATGGCATCAACTTCTCTTATGTTTGCCAAAAACTTATTTCCTAATCCCTCCCCCTGACTTGCCCCCTCTACCAATCCAGCAATATCAACAAACTCAATAGTTGTATATATTTTTTTTGCTGAATTCGTTAAACTAGCTAATTTATCTACTCTATCATCAGGAACAGCAACGACACCCACGTTTGGGTCTATTGTACAAAAAGGATAATTACTACGATCAACTTGCTTTTTCGTAATCGATTGAAACAAAGTGGACTTCCCCACGTTAGGAAGCCCAACAATACCTATATGAAGTGACATAATTTTAAAATCTTAATCTTCTAACAATGCTCTAGCGTCACGATATAAATCGTTTATGCTTTTTTTAGATATCTTAGCTGTTTCTGCAAATTTTACAATATCTTTTATTTCCAAAACATCTTTCGCCAACATCATGTTTTTACTAACAAAAAAATCCATCAAATATTTTTTGAAAGAAGGAAGAATAGTAATTGGATATAGCTTTTTATCTTCTATTAACTTTTCTAGTCCCCCCTCTTTTGGATATCGCCAGCCAAGCAAATAAATTCTTTTACATTCAGCATATTTAATAGCCTGTTCGGTAAATTTGGTATTTGTGACAATCAAGCTCTGGATAGAACAGTCCGGACTACCAGAAAAATAATTACCACTACGCACATCATAAAGTAAAGCAAACTCCTTTAAGCAGACATTTACATCTATTTTTTCCCCAGCCCGATTCCGATACTTGCATTCACCTAAATAAATTACTTTATCCTTTTTAGCGATAATATCCATCTCGTAATTAATACACTTACCAGAAATCGTTTGATCAACTTTTATTTCGTACCCGTATTGTTTAAATACCTCAGCTATATACTTTTCAAAAAAGAATCCAGCTGGCCCCAAGCTTTTTATTGATTCTTTAAGACTAAACCTTAAAGCAAATTTTAGTTGTTCTTTCTCAAGAGAAGATTTAGCTAATTTAAAAATTTCAGAAGTCTTTATATCAGGAAAAATATTTTTTTTAACATCACTTAATACTTTAGACACAACAACTCCCGAAGCACCAGCACGCTTAATAGAACTAGAAAATTTCTTTTCAGAAAAAAGCTCCTTTTCGCCTGACGCATTTATAACATAACTCTTCTCTTGCATAAAATTAATCAAAAAATTTACCCAATAAGTCTTCTTTCATTTTTTTATAATTCTTCTCAATATTTTTTACTTTAAAAGAGTTATACATAATTGATACTCCAACAAGTATCGCCACAATGCCAACAATATAAGCAATAAACATTACGGCTTCTTCTGGCCAAATAATAAAAATTAATCCAAAAATAAAAAACAATAACCCAGTAATAAAAATATCCCACCAGCTTGAGCTAATTTTTTTAACATAGTTATCTAAAATAGACATAGCAAAATTTTTACTTTCCATATTTTATATATTATTTTTATAATTTACCTTTAAAAACACCTCCACTAAAAGATTGTGAAACAATCTACCATATTCCACCCCTTCACCCCTTGGCACGTTCAAATTTTCTACTAAGTAACTCGTCTTAATATTTCTTTTTCTTCGCCTCTTGCTTTGACTGAAAGCAAGCAGTTAAATTCTTAGCAAAGAATTTATGTCGAAGAAAAAGAATATATTAAGAAGAATTACGACTCCATTCTAAATTTTACACAATCCTTCTCCCTATCTATTATCTCCACTTCCACCCAGCTCATTCCTTTGCTGACGAGATTTTAATTTTTCCAAATTTCTACCAGCAACATCCTCAAGAGAAAGTCCTAACTCTTTTGAAAGATTAGCAATATACCAAAGAACATCTCCAAGTTCTTTTCCAAGCTCAATTCTCTTCTCATCACTGATTTGATAGTTATCATCACGAATTACTTTTTTTATCTTTTCGGCAACCTCTCCTGCTTCACCGACTAATCCAAGTGTAGGATAAATAAAATTACTATCTATATTGGGATAAATTGCAGTTTTTCTTGCCTCATCTTGATATTCTTGAAATGTCATTTTTTTATTCTTTTTTTATTTATTATTATTAAATCCTTTTTAATATTTTTAAAACTCCATATGCCAATACCACTCCCAAGCTAGCAGTTAATACTTGTACATATCCCATCATCGAAGCTACTATTTTTGCATTATTTCCTCCGACAAAAAAATTAAACAAAACATAACTAGATACAAAAAGAAAAACAGCCTTTGCACTAGCCGCAACAAATCCCAACCAATAATTTTTATCTTTTATTATACCAATAACACCGATAAAAATTAAATTTCCTACAAATATAAAAGGAATCATTGGACCCATTGCAAGGGGTAATAATCCTAAAAACCAAGAAATAATACTCGGTATAAATACTAATAAAAATGCCCCACTAAAACCAAATAAAAAAACCGATACAACTAACAAAGAATTTACTAAAGTTCCGGTCAATATTTGATTTGAAAGCAATGGAGCTAAAACGATTAAAGATAAGATTACCGCAAAATTAATCAACATCGAATAATCCCTTGAAATAGCAACTACTTTTGATTGATTCATAATTTTACTTATTTAAAAATTATTTTCTTTCTCTTTTTTTCCATATCTAGTATGACATACTTTATGAATATTTTCCTCGTTATCTAAATATTCTTTATAAATACCATCTACCAAAACACTTTCATGTGCCAATCTTTTTTGCTTACCTTGATCTATTTTATACAATCCCTCTGATCTCAGCTTTCTAATTTTACTATCTGTAGGTAGCGGCTGCCCACCTCCGCCAATACATCCTCCAGGACAAGCCATAACTTCAATATAATGATATAAATCAGGATTGTCTCTTATCTTCTCAATTAGTTTTTCGGCATTAGACAATCCATTAACGACCGCAACCTTTAAAGTCAAATCACCGATTTTTACACTCGCCTCTTTTGATTCATCAAGCCCTCGCAATGAAGTAAACTCGATTGTCTCAGGATTTTTACCAGTTAACTTAAATACAGCCGTCCTCAATGCCGATTCAGTTACTCCTCCACTAGTTCCATAAATGACTCCCGCACCAGTTGCATCTCCCCATAATGGAGTCATATTTTCTGGTTCAATATTCTTTAAATCAATATTATTCTTTTTAAACATACAGGCTAATTCATACGTTGTCAGAACAGCATCAACAGGATTCATACCATCAACAAGATTCTCTTCTCTTCTTATTTCATATTTTTTTGCCGTGCAAGGCATTATAGAAACAACGAAAATATTTTTAGGATCTATTTCTTGCTTACTAGCCCAAAAAGTTTTCGTTAATCCACCAAACAAAACCTGAGGACTTCTAACACTAGTTAAATTAGGAATCAATTCAGGATGATAAAACTCCAAGTATTTTACCCAAGCTGGACAACAGGAAGTAAACATCGGCAAAACGCCTCCATTCGA
>JALNZJ010000083.1:0-2881 GCA_023229485.1 bacterium
GTAATGCTTGCGGGTGCCATGGATGTAAAAATTGATAGTCTTGGAAGAATCCTTATACCCGATTATTTAAAAGACTATGCATTGCTTGATAAAAAAGTAGTTGTAGCGGGTCTTTATGATAGGATTGAAATTTGGAACGAAGAGAAGTGGAAAAAGTATGGCGAAACTACCGACGCTCAAGTTGGAAATATTACAGAAGGTTTAAAAGATTTAGGATTTTAATTTTATGCATATTCCGGTATTGCTTGAGGAAACAATGGAATATCTACTACCTTTTTCAAATAAAAATTTCATCGATTGTACTTTAAATGGAGGAGGGCATACAAAAGAAATATTGAAACGAATATCGCCAAAAGGAAAGGTACTTGGGATAGAGGTTGATCCAGATATTTTTGAAAACATTAAAAATGAGAAGATAAAGAGATTGATTGCTATTAATGATTCTTATAGTAATTTGAAAGAAATAGTAAAAAAAGAAAATTTTGGAAAAGTTGATGGAGTTTTGTTTGATATAGGAATGTCTTCTTATCATATTGATTCAAGTGAGCGAGGCTTTAGTTTTTTAAAGGATGAGCCACTTGTAATGAGTTATAACGTAGAGAAAGGGAATAAAACCACTGCTTATGAAATTGTGAATGGATATCGAGAGGAAGACTTAGCTAATGTTATTTATGAATATGGAGAAGAAAGATATAGTCGTAGGATTGCAAGAAATATAATTGAAAGGAGGCGAATAAAGCCAATAAGAACTACTTTTGAGTTGGTAGCTATTATTGGAAACTCTGTTCCATCTTCTTATAAACATCAAAAAATACATTTTGCAACACGAACATTCCAAGCAATAAGAATTGAAGCAAATCGTGAGCTTGATAATTTTATAGATGCATTACCTCAGGCTATTGAAGTTCTGAAGCCTGGAGGAAGATTGGTAGTGATAACTTTTCATTCATTAGAGGACCGAATAGCGAAAGTGTTTTTTAAAGAAAGGCAAAAAAATCAAGAAATTGAAATTCTGACTAAAAAGCCAGTAATTGCCACAAATGAAGAGGCGAAGGATAATCCTCGTTCTCGATCAGCAAAATTAAGAGCAGTTATAAAATTATAAAAATGAAAAAGAAAAAGAATCAAACAAAATTATTTTTTTTGTTAATTATTGTGGTCATAGTTACCTTAACTGGGCTTTATGTTTTTCAAATTTCCGAAATGAGTCGAGTTAGCTATCTAGCTAGTAATAAAGAAGTAGAAATAGATTCCTTAAAAAAAGAAAATTCGGGCTTAAAGCTATCTATTTCTAAAAATAAAAATCTAGTTAGTGTCGAGGAAAGGATAAAGGAAAAAGGTTATGACAAGGTTGGCAAAATAAATTATATGGTTGTTTCGGGCAACACCGTTGCTGCGAATCAAAAGAATTAAGCGGCTTAAAACAATGAGTAGTAATAATTTTAAATTAAGGCCAAATTTGATTTTGATTTTCATTTTTATATTAGGAGGGGTGGTTTTATTCCGCCTTTTTTGTTTACAAGTAAACGAAGGTTCGAAGTATAAAGCATTAGCCTCTGGGCAGCAGAATAATGTGCTTGATGTTGAGGGAAAGAGAGGTGACGTTTATTTTAAGGGTGGGGAACCTTTGGCACTTACGGAAAAAGATCCTTTGGTCTATGTATCTCCAGAAGAAATTGAAGATAAAAATTTAGCAGCCGAAAAACTTGCGGTAATTTTGAACATGGATAAGGAAGAAATACTCCAAAGGATGAATAAGTCTGGAAGTTTTTATCAAATAATTAAGCGAAGTGTAAGTAAGGAAATTGCTGATAAGGTGAAAGAGGCTGGAATTAAGGGGGTAAGTATTGATGAGAAAAAAGAAAAAAGATATTATCCGAGTGAAAAAACGGCTTCTCAAATTATCGGGTTTATTAATGAAGACAAAAAAGGTCAATACGGAATAGAGGAATATTATAATGAGCAATTATCGGGTAAGAAGGCATCGACAACAGTAGACCGAAATCCTTGGGGCTTTGTATTTTCATCAAGTGATACTAGTTCACTAAATGGTAGTTCCTTAACGTTAACTATTGATTATAATATTCAATTCATGGCTGAAAAAATTTTAGCTGAAGGGGTTGATAAATATGGAGCTGTGGGTGGAAATATTATTGTTATAGACCCTAACACTGGAGAGGTGATTGCAATGGCTCAGAATCCGGGATTTGATCCAAATAATTATAAAAATGAAAAATTTGAAGTCTTATCAAATTCTTCTACTCAAAAAATATTTGAGCCAGGGTCAATATTTAAACCAATCACAATGTCAATTGGTGTTAATGAAAAGCTTGTAACCCCTGAATCTACTTTTACAGATACTGGCTGTGTTCCTTATGGAAAATATAATGTTTGTAATTATTCAAAAAAAGCTTGGGGAACGATTACGATGACCGAGATATTGCGTCGGTCTGTTAACACGGGAGTGATGTATGTAGAAAAAAAGATCGGGCATAAAAAATTTCTTGATTATTTAGATTCTTTTGGTTTGTTTGATAAAACTGGAATTGATTTAGCCAATGAATCGTCAACTGAAAATAAGACACTAAAAAAGGCTTATAATGATAGGGTTGAAGTCGCTTTTGCAAACACTTCTTTTGGGCAAGGAATAGGAATAACGCCATTACATATGATAACTGCTTTTTCTTGTCTTATTAATGGGGGAAATTTAATGAGGCCCTATATCGTAAAAGAAATTAGTAGCGAAAAATCAAAAGAAGAAATAAAGCCACAGGTCGTTAGGAGGGTTGTTAGCGAAGAAACGAGTAATAACCTTAGAAAGATGCTTGTTCAGGTCGTAGAGGGTGGTTATGGGCATTTGGCTAAGATTTCTGGCTATTGG
>JALNZJ010000083.1:2910-4299 GCA_023229485.1 bacterium
TAAATAAGGCCGGATATTCTGATTATACTTGGCAGACTTTTATGGGTTTTGCCCCTGCTTATAATCCAAAATTTATTATTCTTGTAAAGCTGGATAATCCTACGGCAACCAAGACTTCTGAGTATTCTGCTGTGCCAATTTTTCATGATTTAGCTAAGTATATTTTTGATTATTGGCAAGTACCTCCTGACTATGAGTCTGTAGAAGATGAAGCTGATGCGTCTTTGGACAAAAAATAGATTGTATGCTATTTTTATTATATTCAAAGGTGCTTTGGCCCTATCGTCTAGAGGCCTAGGACTCCAGATTCTCAATCTGGTAACACCGGTTCGAATCCGGTTAGGGTCACTAATAAAAAATATTCAATATGGAATTAACTTCAATTTATTACGTATTAATTTTTTTAGTTTCGTGTTTCGGTTTTTATGTTTCGGGTGAATTAATAGTTAAAAGTTTAATCCGAATTGCTAAAGCCCTTGGATGGAAAGAATTTGTTGTTTCTTTTTTAATAATGTCTCTTGTTGGATCGCTTCCAAATCTTTTTATTGGAATTACTTCTGCTCTTCACAAGACTCCACAGCTTTCATTTGGTGATGTGCTTGGTGGTAATGTAGTTGATCTCACCTTGTCCGTTGCTCTGGCTGCAATTTTTTCCAAGAATGGAATTCCAGCTAAAAGTAAAACGATTCAACAGACAATTATTTTTACTCTTTTTTCGGTGGCATTGCCAGTAGTTTTGGCTTGGGATGGTATATTGTCAAGAATTGATGGAATTATATTAGTTTCAGTATATGTTTTTTATTTAATTTGGCTTTTTTCAAGCAAAGAAAGATTTGTGAAGATTTGTGATGAAGCTGATAGGCAAAAGAAAAAATTAGCCTTATCGTTCATAAGCTTATTTAAGATAATATTAGCACTTGTTATTTTTGTTGTTGCTTCAAATGGGATTGTGAATTCTGCCGATTATTTTGCGATTGCTCTTAACGTTCCGTTAGTTATGATTGGTATATTCATAGTAGGACTTGGTAATTGTTTTCCAGAAATATTTTTTGCTGTTAGTTCAGCAAAAAAAGGAAATGACTGGATGATATTGGGAGATTTAATTGGTTGTTCAGTTGTTCCTGCTACCTTAGTTTTAGGTATAGTGGCTATAATCTATCCAATAGATCTTACGGGTTGCATGAAATCGCTTGAGGTTGCAAGATTTTTCCTACTTATTTCTTTAGCTTTTTTCTTTTGGTTCGCAAAAAATGATCAATCGATTAGTAAAAAAGAGGCAGCTTTGCTTTTAATAGTTTATGTTTTCTTTATAATTGCTGAAATTTTTATTAAGTAATCCTTAATATATGCAAAATCGAAAATGGATTTTAAGAATTTTATTTTTTGCAG
>JALNZJ010000084.1 GCA_023229485.1 bacterium
CCAAAATCAACGTTTTTTCTGGCCAGAATAATTTGGCCAGAATACTCATTCTGGCCAAATTCTGTCCGCCACGTGAAACAGATTTTAAAATTTTAAAAAATCATTTTTTAAAATTTTTAAAAAATTAAAATTATGGCAAAATTTTTAGTGTTTCACGTGAAACATTGCTCATTTTTGACGAATGTTATTTTTTGTAAATAATTTGCGAAAAGTAGAAGTTTGCTTTGTTTACAAGGAAAATAGGGCATAGGCAATATTTCAAAAGTCAAAAAAGACTAAAAAATAAACAGTTTATTGAAAAATCATATTTTTTTAAAAAACAAAATATTTTTTGAAAATTTAGCAAAAAGTTTACAATGTTTCACGTGAAACATTGTAAAAAAAGTCAAAAAACATCAAAAATAGCCAGTTTTTCGTGGCCAGCAAGAGGTCATTCGTGTTGATTTTGGCCGGATTCTGGCCGGATTCGGTTCTGGCCAGAATCCGGCCAATCTGGCCAGAAAGTTTGGCCAGAATGTTAAAAAATAAAATATGGAAGTGTCAATAATGCAAAATTTTTTAAAGGTTTAATAATATTTTTTTGCATTCAAATTAAATTTTATCAAATCCAAATATTAATAAACTTCGGTATTGCTAACTTTTGCGTCTATTTTTTTAGTATTCTACTTTTCTTCATTATTTTCGCTTACTTTCGGTTAAGTAAAAACTAAAAAACTACCTAAGGACTCTTTTTAAGTAATAAAAAAGCACGGAATCTTCCGTGCTTTTTGTCTATTTTTTTATTGAACCCAATATTTTTTTTTAGTTCTTTTATCTTCATCTGACCTTATTTCTCCAACTTCCTCCTTCGCTTGGAGGGATAGTTTTTTTAAATCTTCATCAGATAGGGAAGATAAGGCATTTAACCGCTTTAGCAACGCTTCTCGAGAATTTTTACTAGGATCTTTAAGTATTTCTTCTAGTAATACTTCTAAAAGCCAGCCCACTCTAGGTGATGGCTTAAGTCTAAATAATTCCATTATATCAGTGCCGTTTATCTTAAGCATTTTAACCGAAATTGGGCCCTTTGACACCTTCTCAATCATATATTTCAAGTGTCGTAGTTTGTATGGCTCTGCTTTCGGACACCCAGAACCAACACGATCTGCCATTCTTAATTTCAATAAATCTTCAACATTTTCTACTCCTATATTCTTGATTAATCGCCTAATAGAAGCTTCCTTTACTTCATCAATATTATAATAGAATAGGTGATATCTAACCAATGAAGTTATTCTTTCGTTGTCTTTTTTGGGAAAATGCAATCTCGTAAGAATAGTCTTTGTCATTTTTGCCCCAATGATTTCATGATTATAAAAAGTAGCATTTTCTCCCTCGCCCGCCTTGGTGGCAGGTTTTCCAATGTCATGAAGTAGGGAAGCCATACGAATATAAAAACTAAAGTCTCTTTTTGTGGAATAAGCTAGTGCCTCCAAGTTGTGCTGATAACAGTCAAAAACATGATGCTTATTTTGGGCTATTTTGTAGCCTTGTTCTAACTCGGGAATAATATATTTTAGCAATCCATTTCGTCTTAAAGATTCAATTCCTTCAGCTGCTTTGTTGCTATTTATAATCTTTATCAGCTCGTCACGTAACCTTTCGTGAGATATTTTTTGAAGTAGATTAGCATTTTTTATTATAGCCAATTTAGTGTCATTTTCGATGGTCCAACCTTCCCCAAGACTAGTTTCAAATCTTATTGCCCTCATCATTCTAAGGGCATCTTCAGAGAATCGTTTATCGGGATTGCCAACGGCACGAATAATCTTTTTACTCAGATCTGCTCGTCCATTAAATGGATCAATTATAGTACTTTCCTTGTTATTAGTAGGGTAAAGAGCAATAGCATTCACCGTAAAATCTCGTCGCGTTAAGTCTTCTTCGATTGTTTTTGACCATTCAACCTTGTCGGGATGTCTACTATTACTATAGGAAGATTCGGATCTAAAAGTAGTGATTTCCACTATGTCATATTCTTCTTCATCCAATGTTTCACGTGGAACACGAAAAGCAACGCCAACTGTTCCAAAGTCATTCTCATAAAAAGTCTTTACGTTTTCTTTCTCAAAAATAGACTGAACTTCTTCAGGAGTAGCATTGGTTGCAATGTCCCAGTCAGCTGGGTTTTTACCATTTAAATAATCACGAACCGAGCCTCCAACAATATAGGCTTTAAAGTTTTTTTTATTAAGAATGTCAAGACAAAAAAAGACATTATTGGGTATTGATATATTTTCTTTTGAGTGCATTTTAAAATTGAAATATCTAAATTATTTTACTAATATATTAGCTCAAAAAACCCGACTTGACAACCTCAAAATATGTTTTTATTTGAAAATTATTTGGTATTTTGATTGTTAAAATATTTATTTGTTGTATAATTAAAATTAATAAAATAAATATCAATCATAACTAAAATAAAAAAACAATATGCATAAAAAATATTTTTTCATTCCTATTCTTTTTTGTTCTTTATTTTCTTTTCAAATCGTTCTTGCGGATCAGTGTAGTCCTTATGTGAATGGGGCATACCTTATTTCTGCTCTAACAACTTATTGTGCGTCGGGGGCAATGTCGAATTTTGTAACTCATAACTCAGTTGATATCGGAAGTATTTATTGGACATGGAATTGTGGTGGGGCAAGCTGTACTGCCTATAGACAACGAAAAGCAACCGTAAGTCAGCCAGTTCTTTGTTCTACTTTACCTGGATGGTGCATAGGTTATAGAAATGCAACATCGGACATTGGTTTTTGGGGGAGTAATCACACGTCAACATCTTCTGCTACGTCATGGAGTTGTACATATTCAGGTGTTACTATTAATTGCTCTGCGTCATTAGGAGCATGCGGAACATCAATAACAAGTGCAAAAACAGCAATGCCAAATTCGGTAAATGCATGCCAACCAGGTTATAATTTTACAGGACTTGATCATGTTGACGGTTTCACATATCAGGAAATGGTATATTTGGGTAATAACAGCTATGGGCCAAACTTTAACTATACGGCAAGTTCGGTAATTTTTTGGTCATGTGGTGGTAGTAAGTGCTATGTATATGGAATACCTTCAAATGGTTCGTGCGGTCCAGCCGCAAAAAGTTACGCCTACAATGCAACTAGCTACTCAGGCTCCCAGTGTTCAAGTGGTACAGCATCTAGCTCAGCTTTTCCAGCTCAAGGTTCATCAACTTCATGGGACTGTAGCGGAACTTTTACCGGTTATTCAGTGCATTGTTCGGCTAGTCGTGCCGCCGCTCCAGTTGCTGGTGTCTGCAATCCAACTCATTACAACTGTAACACTGGAACTTCAATAAACAATCTTCAAGGAGGAGCTTCATGGGCTTGGCAATGTCGAGGTCTTAACGGCGGATCTACCGCTAATTGTTCTCAATCATTCCCATCGTGTACTTACAATTACGGATCATGGGGTGCTTGCATCAACGGAACTAAAACCAGAACAGCCACTGCAACTAATGCACCTTGTATTGGTACTCCAGTAACTAGTCAATCATGTGCTAGTAATGGTGTTTGCGGCTCATCCAACAACTCCTGTACTGCGGGAACTCTCTTGGATACAACCGATACAGCCCAAAACTACACGTGGACTTGTTTAGGATTAAACGGAGGAGCTAATGCATCCTGCTCTATTCCTAAAAGTTATTGTTCTTATGCTGGTCCTGACAATACAAGTACTACCGGAACCACTCATGATGTTTATGTCTATGGAGCAGTAAATACTACTTCTGTTTGGTTTCCAACTTGGACAAACTCAAACGGACAAGACGACCTTAAATGGTACGTAGGAACAGATCAAGGTGGGGGAACATGGAAAGCTACTATTAATAGTGCAAATCACAATAATGAATTAGGAGCATACATCGTCCATACCTATACTGGCAATGGCGGAGGATCCATATTTTGCGATACCGCTAGTTTTACCAGGGTGACTCCAGTCAATGGTGTTTGTGGATCAGCAAACCTAAGAACATATCCAACAACGGCAACTAATTACGGATCATATACTCAATGTGCACCCGGAACATCAACTAATACAGCTTTTCCAGCAGACGGAACAGCAGTCGGTTGGTATTGCAACGGACTCTATGGTGGAACAAGAAGTCCACTTTGTGCAGCCAGTAGAGTAGGAACTAGTGCTTGTGGTTCATCCAATGGAGCAAACTTAAACACTGCTCCAACGACTAATTTATGTGTATCAACC
>JALNZJ010000085.1 GCA_023229485.1 bacterium
AGTTTCTCCAACTCCTAATTAGCAAAATATTGTTAGTTGTTTTTTCTCATCTACTCCGAAATTATTTAAAAATTTTTTATAATCTTTCGAGTTTTTATCTAATTTTTTTTGATTAATTGTTTTTTTCTTTTCATATTTTTATATATAAAAATATTCCAATAATGTAGCTCTTAGAGAGCTTTTTAGTTATATAGGTTTTTCTTTTTAACACCCCCTCCCTTTCGGGAAGTGGCGAAAAAAGAAAAACTATATAACTGTCCAAGAATTTTTTTCCGCTTTATAGTGTCGGAAACTCTTTCCTTTAACTCTCCACCTGCACGTCAACAGCGTACAGTGGGTACTCCTATGATCGCAAAAAGGATTATTGACTTAACGATCATAGCGACGCCAACCTTTCGGTATAGTGGACTATAGGGCTGAGAACTAACCTAAGCAACGACTATAGTAATATCACTATAAGACAAAACCTCTGGAAAGTCCAGAGGTTTGCGTTGCTTAGGTTCTTCTTGAGTATATTACAAATAACTTTTTTGTCAAGTTATCAACACTTTATCCCCTACCCGTTATCAGCTTTAGAGCATATTTAAAGCCTTTAAAACCGAAGTGCATAATAACCTCTGCAAAAATAATTATTCCTAACAGTATGAAAAGTAAGTTAAAATCTATAAAATTATTAATGAAGTTAAATGATGATAAAGATGCTGAAATTCCACGAAAAACAAAATTGCTAAAATCATTTGCTGATAATCCAGAGTAGCTATCGGGCAAAATCTTAATAGCAGAATCTATTAAAAATATTATTATGTTTATTAAAAAGTCAGCTATACTCATATTTCTTATTTAAAAAAATGCTTTATATATCCTAACGCCCAAAACAAAAATCCGAAAACTAATAACAGGCTAGATATTCTTTTAATTAAAATTAATACATCTCCCCAAGCGTCTAGATTTATTGTACCCGAATTACCTAATAATGAAAATGATATATTCCCATCTTGGATATTTAAATTAGATAGTTGAGAAGAAACAGCGAAAATATAATTAAAAGGAGCTTTGTTTCCTATCTCATTGTACTTATTATTTAGTTCTTGAGTTTTGGCCTTCGATGGGAAAAATATAGATCTTAAAGAGCTTCCTATCTCACAAAACCAAGAATCGGGAACAGAGTAACTACTACAGTCTTCTTCTGCGGGAGCTTCGGGATAATTTATTAAAATATCATCTTTTTCAGCATAACAATGAGATATACTACCCCCATTATAACCTGCACAGTCCCAAGACCAGCCTGTTGAGGTTTTTATGTAAGTGGGAGTAACAAGGTTACCAAAGCCACAAAAATTTGTTGGATCAGTTGTCAAAATTTGGCCATTATCAGCCCCGCAAGTACCTCCACTTGGTGTTATGCCATATTCAGCGCTACAATATGCATTAGAGCCGCCATTTTCTCCTCCACAAGTCCAAGTCCACCCCTCACTTGTTTGAATAAATGTAGGTGTAATTAGAGTACCTAATCCGCAAAAATTTATAGGATCACTTGATAGTATCTGTCCATCGTCAGATCCACAAGTTGTGTTAACTTCGTTATTAGAAATAACATTAATATTGTCATAATATCTCCAGCTTTCTGTTTGCATATATAAAGAACTAAAACTGACGTTTGGATCTCCTAAGGTTAGCCAATCAGTGCAAGAAGAACTATAGCAGAGTCTAGCATTATCATTAAGTTTTTCTAAAGAAATTATACTTGACCATTGGTTTTGAGCGGGGCAAGTAATTCCTGTAAGTTGCTTATAGTCTGAATATCCTAATTGTCTTATTGTTAAGGCACAAGAAGTACCACTGGCCAAGTCAAATTCAGCTGAGATGTGATGATAAGAACTTCCTCCAATATATGATGTGCTGCAAGTGTCTAAAGCAGTTGCATGTAGAAAAATTTGATTTAATCCTGTGTTAGATTTTAAGACGTTATAATTTGCTGTAAAATTATTTCCAAAAGAAGAAGAAACAGAACACAAGGCGCTTGTTAAAGTAGATTTCATTGATTTCGGGGAGGATAGATAGAAATTAGTAGCAAGAGAAAAAACAGATAAAGATCCGCTATCTAATCTTTTCCATTTTAAAGAATTTATCAAAGAAGTATCTGGTCCATATTCATCAAAATTTTCAGTAAAAGAGGTAGTAGTTGCAAAAGAAAAAATAGGGATCAATAAAATCCCTAAAACAAATATAATTTTATTTTGTAATTTTTCTAAAAACATATAGCCCGATTGTCATTGATAAAGCTATTAATATGATGGGCATCAGATCCCCTACTAGCCCCGATATATATCCTAATAGCGTGGTTATGTTTTCTCTTGATATGGTTAAAAACATTTTACTTGTCTTCTTTATTTATAATTAATCCCCCTAAAATATACATACCACAAATAAGTCCAGAAACTAATAAAATGAAAGGTAGCGTATCGGAAAATATCCCTTGAACATAGTTTAAAACATCTATAATTTGATCCCCTGTTATTGAGTAAAACATTTTTTTGATATGTATGTCTTAAGGGGCTAAAAGCCCCTTTGATTACCTCTTTGGAAACAAGCCGATAACCTTTTTGATGATGTAGAATCCTAGAGGAATACCTACAACTAAGGCTACGACTTGCCAAGAATCTGTGAATATTCCGCCTACTTCTGCGGTAATATCTGCGATGGCAGTGGTTGGTAGTGTAAACATTTTTTTTACGTTATACGATTTGCTATTACGACCTTTAATTTATTATATTATATACTATTGAAAAAATCAACCAACAAGCAAAAACTAAACAAAGACTATCGAATAAATAATCTCCTATACTAATAAATAAATTAACAGTCATTGTATCGATCATAGTCTTTTAAAAAATTCGTAAATATAAAATCTATACACTATAAAAGTGGTAATACTCCATACTGAAAATATGCAAAAAAATGTTGGTAAGTCATTAATTGTCATAATATGTTTTTTGTGTTCTGTGTGTTATGTAGAAAAAAATTCTTTCCAATATCCAAGTAAAAAACCAAACAACTATTATTATAACTATAGTCGCTTGTTCGGGTTGAATAATGTTATTGTATGCTATCCCGTTATCTTCAGGAAACGGGATATTACAAATAGTCTGCCCTGTTTCTATATTTTGTTGGCAAGTTATATCCATATTTTTACTAAATCTAGCTGTTTACTAGCTGCCAAGCTAGATTTTAACAAATTATTTTAAAAAGTCAATATCCCCCTAGATCTCATTAGTAGTAATAAAAACCCTATCGCAAAAATCCAAAATACTATTATTACTATTTGATTTTTTTTACTCATATCTCAAAATCATCTAATTTAAACCAATAGATAACTTCTCCGTCTTCAAAGTCGCATACTTGGATCTCATTATCTTCTTGATTATATTTAACAAAATAATCATCTACAATAGAATTAATCCATATTGCTAGATCATACATATTTTTCATATTTTTTGATTATTATTTTAATTATTTTCGAATGTGTCCATATCATAGCTATCTATTTCTTCATCATCAGTCGTACATATTATTATTTTATTTTCCTGCTCTTGCCAATAACAATATATCCCATCTTCTAAATACTCATTAAAAAATGCTGATAAGGTGTCTGGTCTATTTATCATATTTTTTAGTTTTTATTTTATTAGTTTTTTTTGATAACTCTTCAAGTAAAGAAACTAATTCATTTTCGGACATTGTTTCAATTTCGTCAATAATAAGTGATATTAATTTTCCTTGTGATCCTCTCCAAGATAAATATGAAAAAATCCAAAGCAATCCAAGAAAAGATATTAGTCCTATTAAAAAGTAGTCTATAAATTCCATATTTTTATTTTATATTTTCTTCTGTATGCTGATCTATTATAGATCTTATTACTCTTATTACTGGACAAGTTTCTCCAACTCCTAATTAGCAAAATATTGTTAGTTGTTTTTTCTCATCTACTCCGAAATTATTTAAAAATTTTTTATAATCTTTCGAGTTTTTATCTAATTTTTTTTGATTAATTGTTTTTTTTCTTTTCATATTTTTATATATAAAAATATTCCAATA
>JALNZJ010000086.1 GCA_023229485.1 bacterium
GGAAAATTATTCCTATGGAGTTAAAAAAAGGAGATAAAATTATTTTTGGGAAATTTGGACATCATGAGATAAAGATTGAAAATAAAGAATATTTGATATTACGTCAGGAAGATGTGTTGGCTGTTATTGACTAATTATTAGGGTTAAATAAATAAAAAAATGTCTAAAGATATTTATTATGGAGAAGAGGCGAGGGCAAAATTGAAATTAGGGGTAGATAAATTAGCAAATGCTGTAACTATTACTTTGGGGCCAAAAGGAAGGAATGTTGTTTTAGGGGAAAGTTATGGATCTCCAACTATAACTAATGATGGAGTTTCTATTGCAAAAGAAATTGACCTGGAGGATAAAGCAGAAAACATAGGGGCTAGTATTATTAAGCAGGTAGCCGAAAAAGCTAATGATGTCGCAGGAGATGGAACTACAACAGCTACATTACTTGCTCAATCATTGATTCGTGAAGGTTTAAAAAATGTAACTGCTGGAGCAAATCCTTTAGCTATTAAGAGAGGAATGGAAAAAGGGTGTGATCTTGTTGTTGAAGCAATAAAAAAAATGGCTAAGCCTATTTCTACAGAGCAAGATTATGCTCGTGTTGCTACTATTTCTGCTGAAAATAAAGAATTGGGAGATTTGATTGCAAAAACTATTATTGAGGTTGGAAAAGATGGTGTAATTACTATCGAAGAGTCAAAGGCGTTGGGGATAGAAAAGGATATTGTAAGAGGGTTGCAATTTAATCAAGGATACATTTCTCCTTATATGGTAAGTGATGTTGAAAGAATGGAGGCGGTATTGGACGACCCGTATATTTTGATTACAGATAAAAAAATATCTTCTGTTCAAGAAATTGTTCCTATTTTAGAAAAAGTTCTTCAATCAGGGCAAAGGAATCTTTTAATTATTGCTGAAGATTTGGATGGAGAGGCTTTAACAACTTTGATTGTTAATAAATTAAAAGGAACTTTTAATGTACTCGCAGTAAAGGCTCCAGGATATGGAGATAGAAAAAAAGAAATGCTTCAAGATATCGCTATTGTTACAGGAGGTGAATTTGTTTCTGAAGAAATTGGACAAAAGTTGGAAGATATAACACTAGAAATGCTTGGCAGGGCAAGAAAAATTGTTGCGACAAAAGAAAATACTATTATTGTAGAAGGAAAAGGGGACAAAAAAGGAATAGATGCCAGAATTGTTCAAATAAAAGCTCAGATTTCAAACACAGAATCAGGTTTTGATAAAGAAAAGTTACAAGAAAGATTAGCTAAACTTGCTGGTGGGGTAGCCGTTTTAAAAATCGGAGCTGCTACCGAAATAGAGCAAAAAGCTAGAAAGCATAAAGTAGAAGATGCTTTGTCTGCAACTCGGGCTGCCATCGAAGAGGGAGTTGTTGCAGGGGGTGGAGTGGCATTACTCTCTTGTCAAAAAGTTTTGGAAGATTCAAAAATCAAAGGCGAAGAAAGAGTCGGATTTGAAATTTTAAGGCGTGCCTTGGAAGATCCTATTCGTAAGATTGCTGATAATGCTGGAAAAGATGGAGCAGTAATTGCTAGCGAAGTTAAAAAATTACCAGAGAATCATGGATATAATGCTGCAGAGGATAGATATGAAGATTTTATGGAGGTAGGGATTTTTGATCCAGCGAAGGTTACAAGATCTTGTGTTCAAAATGCAGTTTCTGCTGCTGCGATGCTACTTACTACAGAATGTTTAGTGGTAGAAAAGCCAGAAAATAAGAAAAATTGTGATTGTGGAGGTCATGGCGGCGGTGGAATGCCAATGGGTTATTAAGAAAAGATTTGATAAGTGGGACTTTTCCCACTTTTCTTTTTTGTTTCTTTGAAAAAGGAAATTTAATAAGACACTTTTGTTTTTAATTGTTTTTTTGGTTGATTATTAATGGACTATTTGTTTTATTTGTATCTCTAAGAATTACTTGCTATAATTAATTTAACAATTTAGTCAAATTAAAATATTTATTTAAATATGCAAGGTTCTATTATCTTTTTTATCTTTTTTACATTTTTTTTGATTATTTTTAATGCTTGGTATACTGCTTATAGGGTTGCAAAACAAACAAAACAATCATTTAATGAATTTGACTTACAGCTTAGAAGGAGACTTGATTTAATCGCAGAATTAATAGGAGAAATAAAAAAGGAAAAAAAAAAGAACACTTTACAGGAGACTTTTAGCGGAATTGCCGAAAAGGTAAATACAGCCTCTTTGGCAGAAATTAGCGAAATTGTTACAAAGGAGGTGAATGATGTTTTAAGTTCTGCACTTGAAATGGCTAAAAAATATCCAAAACTTATTTCTTCTTCAAAGTTTAAAGCTATTAGGAGTGAGCTTGATAAGATTGATGAAAAAATAGCTTATGCAAAAGAGGCTTATTATAAGAATGTAGAATTTCTGCAAAAATGGATGGGGAGATTTCCTTTTAAAAATTTTAAAGAATGGCATTTTAATGTTGACAAGGAGCAAAAAAAGATGGAGAGTAAGAAGGTGTTAGAGAAGAAAGAAGATCATTGGACCGAGAATGATATAAATGATTTTGTGTCTTCTTTTTGTAAAACAAAAAAACAAAAAAAGTCTTCGGTTAAAACTAAAGAAAAAACTAAGAAGACTGCTCCTAAAAAAATATCAAAAAGGCAGGAGTTAAAAAATAATTTTGTAATTAAGAAATAATAAACAAAAATATGGATTTATTTATAATTATAGCGGCCGTAATAGTACTTATCGCTTTTGCCGTGATTGCTGTTTATAACGGCTTGGTAGTATTAAGAAATAGAGTAAAAGAAGCTTGGTCTGACATAGATGTTCAATTAAAAAGAAGGTATGATCTTATTCCTAATTTGATTGAAACCGTAAAAGGCTATGCTACTCACGAAAGTGGAACTTTTGAAAAAGTTACTGAAGCTAGAAATATGGCTATGGCTGCTAGCGGCCCAGAAGCAAAGGCTCAGGCTGAAAATGTATTGTCAGGAACATTAAAAACATTGTTTGCAGTAGCCGAAAGTTATCCAGAATTAAAAGCTTCTCAAAACTTTTCGGAATTACAAGCTGAATTAAGCGACACTGAGAACAAGATTCAGGCTGCTAGAAGATTTTATAACGGCAATGTTTTGGAGTTTAACAATAAAATTGATGTTGTTCCTTCAAACATTATTGCTTCAATGTTTGGATTTGTAAAAGAGAAATTTTTTGAAATCGAAGAAGGGGAGAAGGCTGTTCCACAAGTAAAGTTTTAGTTTTTAATATATTTAAAAAATAAATTTATGGAAAATTCTAGCTTTGAGGAGAAGGAAGAAGAAATTTTGCCATCTGATAATATAGAAATAAAAGAAAAAGAAGTGCAAATTTTGACATTAGAGAAAATACAGTCTTTTATAGAAGAAACTTTATTACAAGGGCGAAAGTATGAAGTAATTAGAAATGAAGGAAATGAAGCAGGTCCTTATCTTTATGAGATTAAAATAGAGGGAGAAGGTAATATTAGTTATACTTATCAGAGAGAGGGAGATTATGGAAAAAATTCAAGTAGTAGTACTGTGATTTATGAAGAAAGCGAGACTACTTTTCCAGCAATAGTGGCAGAATATGTTGATGGAGAATGGCGTTCGGGCAATATGATGGAATAGTTTAATTTATGGGTTAATATAGACTTGCTCGTTGAGCAAGTTTTTATATTAAAGCTATTATAAAGAAGACGAGTTATTTTTTGACTTTTTGGCAAAATCTGTTAGAGTATAGAATTGTAAATGATTAATTCTAAGATAAACGAAAATGAAAAATATAAAAAAGGTAATAATGAGACAGAGGAACGATTTACGAAAGAAATTCAGTAAAAAACTCTCTGAAAGAGATCAGCGAAGAAAGGGGATGCTTATCAAGGGACGAAGGTATGTTTCTTAATTCCTTTAATTTGTTTTAATTAAGCTTTGATTAAAGTATGGCTACTCTCTACACTCAACAACAAAGCAATATTTGGAAAACTTGGTCTCTAATGGCTGGGTTTTTCGTGTTGGTTATCTTATTTGGTTGGGTTTTTTCTTATGTTTATAACGATTCAGCAATTCTTTATATTGCC
>JALNZJ010000087.1 GCA_023229485.1 bacterium
AGGGTGCTTGTAATTGGAGCCACATCTTTGGGATTGATTGCTATTATGCCATCGATAGTACAGGGAATGACAGGTATTCAGCAGTTCAGTTTCTTGGTTGGTGGAACTTCTTTATTGATTGTGGTGGGTGTTGTTCTTGAAACTATGCGACAAGTTAACGCACAACTTGAAATGAGAGAATATGATATCTAATTATTATTGCTTTGTTTAGTTTTTAAAATTAAATATTTGCTGTATTTACTATTTGAAGGGGAGGATTGATTGGGTTCAATCCTTTCTTTATTGTAACAATATAAAATAAATTTTAAATTAAATTAAACTTCGTTCTTTTTGCAATTATTTTGCACTTGGAGCTGGGGTTAATTAAAAAATATGGATCGTAGTAAACCTTTAGTTTTAGTTTTTTTAGGCAAGTCTGGTGCTGGTAAAGGCACTCAATTAGATATGCTTCGTGAAAAAATGGGTTTTGATTTTATTGGGAGTGGAGACCTTCTACGTGCTCGTAAGCAGGAATTAGATTTTACTGGAAAAAAAATTGCTGGTGTGATTGATAATGGAGGATTGATTGCTACTCCAGTAATTTTTTCTTTGTGGATGTCTGAATTTGAAAGATTGAAAGATAATGAAAATAATCTTAAAGGAATTATAATTGATGGTTCTCCAAGAAAAATAAGAGAGGCTTATTTGATGGATGAGGCTTTAAATTGGTACGATTGGATTGATAATTTTAAAGTAATATTATTAGAGGTTTCAGACGAGGAGGTTTTGTCTCGTATAGCGAATCGACGAATTTGTAATCAGTGCGGAGAAATCGTACCTTATGTTGGAGTTTTAAAAAAAGTAACTCATTGTCCAGAATGCAGTGGTGAACTTGTGAAACGACCAGAAGATTCTGAACAAGAATCTGTAAAGAAGCGTTTGGATTGGTTTAGACAGGAAGTTAATCCAGTTATTGAGTTTTATAAAGAACAAAATAAATTAGTTACAATAAATGGTGATCAGGTGGTTGAAAAAGTTTTTGAGGATATTTTAAAAGCCATACAAGGTTAAACAAAATGATAACAATAAAGACAAAAGAGGAAATTGAAGTAATGCACAGGGGAGGCAAAATATTGGCTTCAATTATGGATAAGTTAGAAGGCGAAGTAAAGCCTGGCTTGGTTGCTGATGATTTAGAATTTTTGTCTAAAAAGCTAGTGAAGGAAACGGGTGGAGCTTTAAGTTTTGAAGGACAGGGAGGATTTCCTGCCGGTCTTTGTTTTTCTATAAATGATGAAATAGTCCATGGATTGCCAAGAAAAAAAATACTTAAAGATGGAGACGTTATAAGTCTTGATTTCGGAATTTTTTTTAAATTAGAAAAATTTTTGGGAAAAGATATAGACTTTGATAAGTATCCAAACTTGAGAAATGGTTTCCATACTGACATGGCTCGAACTTATGTCGTTGGAGGTACTCCTGATTCGGAAATTGATAGGTTGGTCAAAATAACAAAAAAAACCCTTAAGCGGGGCATTAAGAAGGTTAGGCCAGGAATATCTTTGGGTGATGTAGGGGAGACGATGTTTCGCTATGCCGATAACCAAGGATTTGGTGTTATTAAGGCGTTGTGTGGTCATGGAATTGGGGCAGAACTACATGAAGATCCTGAGATTTTGAACTACGGAAAAAGACACACTGGTGAGATACTTAAGGAAGGAATGGTTTTTTGTATTGAGCCGATGTTGACTAATGGGGGAAATCGGATTGTACGAAGTAAGGATGGGTTTTCTTATATTACGGAAGATAGTTCGATTGCTGCCCATTTTGAACATATGGTAGCGGTTGTTAAAGACGGATGTATTGTTTTAACTGAATAAATGAAAAAGTAAGCGTAGCGGACTTAGGTCCGTTTTTTTGTTGTAGAATTAGTAATTCGCATTGAGATTCTCGACTAGATCCCTCCAAAGGCGTACAGATTCAGATAAATGAGAATGACAAAAAGGGGGGCAAGAATGACAAGAAAAAGGTCTTTTTGATAAATTTTTTAGAAAATAAATTGAGGGTATTGACAATAGCAGAATTTAGCCATAGTATGAATTCAGCACTTTTTTGAACACTTGTACATTTCATTGTTAAAAAGTACCTTTCAAAGGTTTGTAACTTTACACTCATAGTAAAATAAATTCTGTTTTGGATAGAAATTCGATTCGTGAAAAGGAAAGAATCATATAAGATTAATCAATAAACACATAACATGAACAAAAAGTTATTTTTTGGTTTGTTCATGGGTATGATTGCGTTTTGGACTCAGCTAGCTCTAGCTGCGACTCCGGGACAGGTGGTTATTAACGAATTCATGATCAATCCGTCAGTTGGACAGGAATGGTATGAAGTTCTTAATACAACTACTTCTCCAATAGACTTGAGTGGTTTCAAGATTGATCGAACGATTACTGGCGATTCTATGAGTTTATCTGGCACTTTGCCTGCAGGTGGAATTTTAGTATTTTCTACTAATTCTAATGCAGTAAATAATGCTGGAGATACTATAATTTTGAAAGATGCTTCTAACACTGAGATTTCGGCGGTTTCTTATGGAACTCAAAATCCCGTAGGAGTACCTCATTTGACAGGTGTTTTAGGAAGTAACCAAGCTGGATATATTTCTAATACTGATACTAATAATCCAGTTTACTCTATTGGGACTCCTTCTCGAGGTTGGTTTAATAATGCAACTAACTGGACTTGTGACCAATTAAATGGACAAGGATCCTTACCCACAACAAGCCCAACAATAAGTTCTATTGTGGACTGTTTAACTTCTCAGGCAATAATTACAAATCTGGCCACTTTTGCTGATTTTACTTCTGTAAGTGGTTTGTATTTTGAAAGAAGGTCTGATTTTTCTGAAATAACATCGGTTATTGGAAAAATTGAGTTTAACGACCCATTGAACTTAACTGGCACTGCAACCGTTAACTATCTTAAATTACTGAGTAGCAAAATAAATATTTCGGAAAATGAAAGGATAGTTTTTATCGGCCTTAGTAATACGGAAAATACTGTTTTTGACGCAGTCAATGCAACAATTACAATGTATGGACTTGATGCCTTAACATTAATTCCAGGTATTATTGTACGGTCTGATAACGGAACTATAATTGATTTTGGCAATTCTGATTATCCCACTATAACCGGGAAGACTTTTGATATAAACAATAATACTTTTAGCTTTTCTGTAGATGGTTTTACTAGCTTTGAGGTAAAGCGAATTATTTTTACTGCTGCTATTGATTATTCAAAAGATGGTGGAATTACATATTCTTCAAGTGTTTCCGCCAAACAGGGCGATACTTTAAGAATTAGGGCTACTTTTAGTGAAAATGTAGCCACAACTCCTACACCTCAATTAACAATTAGTGACGACATTCTTGTTGCTACTAATATGGTTAAAATTGATGATACACATTACTACTACGACATTACTATTCCCGCAGGAAATGTTACTCCTTCGGTTAGTTTAGGTTTGGGTACAAATGTTGTAGGCGATGTAATAACCTCTGTACCAACTAGTGGTGCAACCTTTACTATAAACAACGCAATTCCTACTACTCCAACAATTACTCAGATTGGAAACGCTGGAAACTATATTAATGATGCCAACAAAACTACAGTTAGTGTAACTGGTACCGCTGAAGCAAATTCACTGGTAAGTGTTGTTTTGACTGACAGTGCTTTAACTGGCACAACCGTTCAAACACAACAATTGACTGGTGGTGCTACCGCTTATGACATTACTGTGGACGCATCAGCCTTGGTTGATGGTGTGATTACTCCGAGTGTTACTGCTACTAATATTGTTGGAAATACTAGCGGAAGCGTAACAAGTCCATCGGCATTAAAAGATGTTGTTATTCCTACTACTCCAACAATTACTCAGATTGGAAACGCTGGAAACTATATTAATGATGCCAACAAAACTACAGTTAGTGTAACTGGTACCGCTGAAGCA
>JALNZJ010000088.1 GCA_023229485.1 bacterium
AAAATCAAAAATATTATTAAGGGCTGAAAATTTAAAAAACAATACATTGCAAATACTGTTATAAATCCAGCTACAAAATCAAAAGTTTTTTTCTTAAGGCTGTATGTATAAAAAACAATATTATAATTAGGAGAAAGAGAGTTTTCGGTTATTTTTTCTTTATTACTAAGTATTTTTATGTCTTCATTGATTTGATTTTCTTCTTCCAGGAATTCATTACTTAAATCTGGTTGATCTGCCTCATTTGATGACTCATCTTGATCTGGTTGATCTGCCTCATTTGATGATTGGTTCGTTAGCATTGAAGGAGTAAGTCGAATAACTCCGGCTTCTTTTGGTTTTGTATTAACAGAAAACTCGTGAAGTCTTTCCTTAACCACTTTTTCATCTTCTGCCGTTATTGTTAATTTATCTTTTTCCTCCATTTGATTTAATACTTGAATTATATCATAGAAAGTCACTGGCTGAAAACAAAAAATAAACTTAATCAAGTCTATTTTTTCCTTACTTTTGGAGTAACCCAGAATCCCATATATCTTCCTGTTAACCAATGAAATTGAGCATGAAGAGCAGGAATAGAACTAAAAAATATAGTAATGAATGGTATTAATACCCATTCTATAATCATTGAAAAATATCTCATAAAACCAACTTCTTTGGGACGTTTCGGTAAAAGCACCATACTTAGATAGATAGACCCGATTAATCCAAGCATATTAATGGTTAAGATTGTACTAGTTGTTTTTGGAAGATTATAAGCTAGTAATGTTTCGGCAAATTGTGCTCCGCCAAAAAATATCGGAAGCCATCCTAAGGCAAAAATTAAAATAGAAGAAACTGCCCATGAAACATGCCCTTCAATTAGGTCCCACCCCATTGATAGTTTTTTCTTTATAGGTATTTTTTTATCCTTTAGGCACGCAAAAAGATAATATGGAACTTCGCCCACTCCATAGGCCCAGCGTTTTTGTTGTTGATAAATATTTTTCAAAGTAGCCCATGTGCCGTTTGAACAATTAGCATCCATAGAAATTGGATAAAACATTGGCTCTACTCGATAATCGCCATCATACTTAAAAAAACATTGCCAGAATATTCTAGAATCATCTGAAACAACATTAGTTTGTTTAAAGCCAACATCATTCAATGCTTTAAAGCCCAGAGAGTGTGAAGAAAAAGTAACTAATTTTTCTGGTTGTTCTTGATTCATTGTGTGCCAAAAAGTAGCTGAAAAAGAAAAAACCCTAGAAATTATTGGCGTTTGCCAAATATTATTTAAATATAGAGGAACTGGCTGATAGCTGGCACGACAAGGATGGTCTACTGTAAGATAGATATATGTTAAGCAGCTAAAATATTTTGGGAACACGCATGCATCTATATCGAAAGATGAAACAATGATATTTTCATAAGGAATCTTTAATGGGTCAATAATAAGCTCTTTTACTTGCTTACTTGCCCAAGCATCATTAGCCCCATGCCCTGGAATTTCTCCCGCTATTCCTCGTGGGTGCCAAGTAATAACAAATTTAAAAAATAAATGACCAAAATCATTTTTTATTTTTTCTGAAATTTTGATAGCATTTTCTCGATCTGCTTCTTCGCAAGCAAAAACAACTATCATTTTATCTTTTGGATAGTCTATTTTTGATAAATTGGCAAAGGTTTGATAGACAAGGTCTAATGGCTCCTTATAGGTAGGTAAGATTAACAGATGATAGATGTCCTCCCTCCAATTATTCACTTTTAAGCCATTTTTTGGTGCTCCCAAGGCGTCTAACCTAGCAAGCCAGTCTTCCTGTTCATTGGCCTTCATTTTGGCATAACTACTTCGAAGATAGAAATAAAAATGAATGGTACGAAAAAGCCAATAAAGATCATAAATAATGATAAAAATTGATATCCAGAAAGGTTGCTTAAAAGATAGAATAACACCAAGAAATAAAACTGTTAAGCTAAGTAATGGCACGAGCATTTCAAAGAACCGATAGAGTATTCTTTCTTTTTTAATTGAAAGATCTGCTGCTCTGCCTATTTTGAGATAATATTTTTCATCCATATTTTACAAAATACCCAAAAATTCTTGAGCTATAATGAATTCCCCTGAAGACATCGTTTATTATTAAAATGTGACCCTACAGGGAATCCCTTAAAATATTTTTCTAGTGAAAAATTTTTAAGTCCTGCCTCGGCACCAGTCGTGCCTCCGGCTTCGATTCCTACAATGATTTTGTCACTCACTTTTCTATTACTCTTAAAATATTATTATTGCCGAATGTGTGACCCTACAGGGAATCCCTTAAAATATTTTTCTGGTGAAAAATTTTTAAGTCCTGCCTCGGCACCAGTCGTGCCTCCGGCTTCGATTCCTATTTCGAAAATAATTATATTTTGTTTTCTTTTAATATTTAATTCTTACTCAAAACTGTGACCCTACAGGGAATCGAACCCTGATTATCAGATTGAAAATCTGGCGTCCTAACCGTTAGACGATAGGGCCTTAACAGATTACTTATAACAAAAATGGCCTAAAAAATCAATAGCTTATTTTTTGCTATTTTTTCTTAAAAATAATGAATTTATAACTTAAAAAATTGAATCCTGCAGAAAATATTGATGCACAAATCTTAACCAAATTCATCCAAATAACGTCGGTAAAGTTGACGTGATTGAAAAATGTCGTTCCTAAATAAACCACCAACGTATTTATAATCCCTGAGATAATGTTTATAAATATGAATAACAAAATTTCTCGGCTAATAAATATTTTCCCCTTTTTGAATGTCCAGAACTTGTTAAGGAAATACGAGTTGATAACTGCAAAAGAAAGAGCTATTGAATTTAAAACAATTATCCCTAATCCAGAATTTATCCCAAAAATAAAACTCATCAAATTCAAACTGCCAAAATCAATTATAGTATTGGCTATTCCTACAATCGAAAACTTACCTGCTTCATAAAATGTTTTCCTGCTTATCATAAACCCCTGTTTTCAGATTAGTTTTTATCTTCCAAACATCCCAAAACATATCCCAAATGTTCTTGATTCTTACCTTGCTTTCGATGTTATTTTTCCATTTCACTGGAAGCTCCTTTATCCTAAATTCATATTTCTGTGCAATACATAAAACTTCAATATCAAAGGCGAATCCTCTTATTGTTGTTCTTGAAAAAATATCTTTAGCACTTTCACTTTTGAACCCTTTGAATCCGCATTGTGTATCATTGTAAGTAGATAGTCCGATATTTTTAGTAAAAAGACTAAAAATTTTCCCGATACCTAATCTTACTAATGGCTGTTTTTCAACAACATTCGAACCCTTAGTATCCCTTGATCCAATAACAACTTCATAGCCATCGCCGATCAGTGTCACTACTTCTTTTATATGACTAAGTGATGTTGAATTGTCAGCATCAAGGAAAATAACGATTTCTCCGCTTGCTGATAGCACCCCTGTTTTGACGGCAAATCCTTTCCCGTAATTTTTTTCCAAATTTATTAACTTTAAATTATCAAACTCCTCAAAGACATTTTCTATGATTAGTGAGGTGTTGTCGGTTGATCCATCGTTAACAATTATGACTTCTGCTTTTATTTGTTCCAATTTTAGATAATTAAAAATTTCATACAATGTACTTAAAAGTCTTTTTTCTTCGTTAAAGGCAGGGATAATTATAGAAATCATTTCTTATTTATATCTTAGATTTTCATTTCCCGATCCAAAAATAAACATACGAGATGGAGTAGCCCAGAAAATTGTTTGGCTACTATCGATACTTTGCCATTTTGGAAAATATGAATAATTAATAATTGTTCCAGAGGTACTATTAAATTTTAAATATTCATTTTCGATTATCTCTGGTTCAATTTTTTCTAATCTCATCCCTTCCGTATCACTTTTCAGAACAATACTATAAATGTTTTTATATAATTCTTCGACTCTTTTTAGCTCTAAATCATTTCTTTCTTTATT
>JALNZJ010000089.1:0-1031 GCA_023229485.1 bacterium
AAATTAATTTATTCAACCGAATCTTCAATAAATTTACATTCACCCTTATAAAATGCAAGTTCTTCACATTCTTGATTGCCAAAAAAACAAACTGTATATTTAGTACCATCCTTTTCTCTTTCACCCAATTCATACCCTAAGCGTAAGCAATAAGCCGAAGAAGGGCTGGTAGTTATCGAATCATTTTTAATCACAATATCTTGCAATACACTCAATGTCTGTGTCGGTTCCATCTCTCCATAAATAGAAGCGATTATCTCATTTTTTGCTTCTTTAAGCAAAATTTTCGTGTCTTCATACACTTGCAAATCATCTATTTTTTGATCTAATTTCTCTAATTTTATTTTTGCAAGTCTCATCTTAAAATCCTGCAATATTTCGACTTCTTCTCCAGGTACTCGTGAAAAAACCTCATCAATCCAAACCCCCTTAGTCAATTCTTGGATTAAATCTTCTTGCTTTTTCTTTTCTAAAGCAATTGTCATTTTTTTATAGTATTCAGTATTCCTAATCGCCAAAAACTTACTTTCAAAATAATTTGACTCAGAAGTATCAATAAATCCACTGGCAATCCTATCTTCTATTATTTCTAGTTGCAAAGATAAAATATATTCCTTAAAAGTAGCTGTGGGTGAGTAAGCTAAAATATAATCCAATTCTTCTATTTTTAATTGAGCACTTTCTATAGTATCGATATGACTTTTAATAGTTTTAAAAATATCATCTTCTGATCCAACATAAAAAGCACTAGAAATTAAATTGTTAAAACTATACATCAACGCATAATTTTTTAAATCATTTTTTTCTACCCCAAGCACATTTGCCAACACCTGTCTCTGATAAAATAGTTCATCGATAATTTTATTCGCTAATTTACTATTATTCATACCACGCAAGGACTCTGCCGATAATTTCAAATTTTCGGTCTCTAGTAAATAACCAGCCAATGCTACCTCAACAGCCTTACGGTCATTTTTAATATTTCGAAGTTCATCCAATTTTTGAAATGTAAAATTCAAACGCGACTGCAC
>JALNZJ010000089.1:1041-3858 GCA_023229485.1 bacterium
CTGGTTCAAAAGCCAAAAAAGACTCACAGCTACGAGTCCATTCTTTCAAAAAATATAGCGGCTTATTAGGTTGAAAAAATGCTTCAGAAATCCTTGAGCTATTCCCAATAATAGCTAAAACAGCTACTAATAAAAATCCTGAAAATATGAAAAATTTTATTCTTTTAGACATTATAATTTATTGATAAGTTTGTCAGCACTCTTATTTTCTTCTAAAATCTTTATAAATTCTTCTATCTTCATTTCTCCCAATTCTTGTTGTCCTCGTTTGCGAACACTGATAGTCTTATTTCCTTTTTCTTTTTCACCAACAACCAAGATATAAGGAATCTTTTGCATTTCTGCCTCTCTTATTTTCTTGCCAATTGTCTGACTATCCATATCTATTTCTATTCGAAAATCTTTTAACCCGTCAGCAACTTCTTTTGCATAGTCAATCTGATTTTCGCTAACAGGTACCACTCTTATCTGCACGGGAGACATCCAAAGGGGCAGTGCTCCAGCACAATGTTCAATCAATATTCCTATCATTCTCTCAAAACTTCCAAATATTGCCGCATGTAACATCACAGGAACCTTTCTTTCTCCTGCCTCGTCAATATATTCACAACCAAACTTTCCAGGTAATTGAAAGTCTAATTGTATTGTCGCAACTTGCCACGATCTTCCAAGAGCATCCGAAATATTTATATCTATTTTTGGTCCATAGAAAGCACCATCTTTTTCTTTCAAGCCATAATCGCTAATACCATTTTGCTTCAGAACATTTTTCAAATCTTGCTCAGCCTTGTCCCAAGTTTCAATTTCTCCCATAAAATCATCTGGTCTAGTGGATAAGAAAAAATTAGGAACAATATTGAGTGCACTATAATACTCTTGAACCATCTCAATCAAACTCGAAATTTCTTTTTCGATCTGATCTTCTCGCAAAAATACGTGCGAATCATCTTGTGTAATCTCTCTTACTCTAAACATTCCATTCAGCTGTCCAGATTTTTCGTTTCTCATTACGTGCCCGATTTCTGTATATCTAATCGGCAAATCTCTATAAGACCTTTGCTTTGTTTGAAATATTTGGATATTAAAAGGGCAGTCCATTGGCTTCAAGCAATAAGTCTCCTTATCAACATCAAATACAAACATATCCTCCTTATAATGATCCCAATGTCCTGATGTTATCCAGAGACTATTCTTCGCCATTTGCGGAGTCTTGATTTTTATATATCCATGTTCCTTCCTGATTAATTGACCAAATTTTTCAAGACAATCCCAAAGAATCATACCCTTAGGATGCCAATAAACACTACCAGGAGCTTCTGGATGAAAAGAAAACAAGTCTAATTCTTTTCCTAGTTTTTTATGATCTCTTTTTTCAGCCTCCTTCATCATTTCCAAATATTTTTCTAATTCTTCCTTTGTGGCAAAAGCAACACCGTATATTCTAGCTAGCATTTTATTCTTTTCACTTCCTCTCCAGTATGCACCCGAAGTTCTTATCAAAGTAAATCCATCGATATTTATCTCGCCGGTATTATCAACATGAGGCCCCTTACACAAATCAATAAATTCGCCTGTCTGGTAGCCAGTTATCTCTCCATCAACTAATTCGTCAATAAGCTCTAGTTTATATTTCTCATTTGCAAAAACTTTTCTTGCCTCTTCTTTTGGCAAATCTATTTTTTCAAAAGCAATTTTACGTTTTACAATCTCTTTCATTTTCTTTTCAATCTTTGGTAAGTCATCTAAGGCTATTTGGGCATTACCAAAATCAAAATCATAATAAAAGCCATTTTCTATTGCAGGACCAACTCCCAATTTTACATCATCATACATTTCCTTAACAGCAATCGCTAAAATATGTGCTAGTGAATGTCGTATTATTTCTATATCTTTATTCATATTATTATTTTTAGCTTCAAGTCCATGTTGTCATTGCGAGGAATAAAATGACGAAGCAATCTATTCTCACAATCTTCAAATGAAAATGAATTTTTTATTGAGTAAAATTTATTTATACTTTATTTAGATAATTTAACTTCCAAAATCTAGCCCCGCGTCTGCGTGCTTTCACATATCCGAATATTCTGATAAATGTATTTCTTTTTTTGGATAAACATACCTATAAAAACTATATAATGTCTTTGCCCGTAAAACAAGCTCCAATCCCTTGTTTTGTCTATTATCCAGTCTGTCATTGCGGGCTCAGAGAAGCAATCTCTTTTCCAACCCTTCACCCTTAGTACGTTAAAATTTCATACTAAGCAATTCGTTTTAAATGTTTCCTTTTGACACCTTATTTTCACATTAGTGAAAATCAACACTTAAAGATTGCGACTGCAATCTACCATTTTTCACATCTCTTTGCGATGAGTCCGCTAAAATTTACTGCTAAAATTCGTTTTGATTTATCATTTTCTTGAGCTAGAGAGACTGACTGAGTCGAGCTCCAGGGATTTCTCACCAGAGAAATCCCGCCTCAAGAAAATGATAATTCCAAAAAAGAATTTTTTATAACAAATTTTACACGTCCTCATCTTCTTCTTCCACTATACTGTTTCTTGCGTGTAAAACAAGTACAATATTTTCACATTAGTGAAAATCAACACTTAAAGATTGCGACTGCAATCTACCATTTTCTATTCTCTCCACCCTTAGTACGTTAAAATTTCATACTAAGCAATTCGTTTTAAATGTTTCCTTTTGACACCTTTTATTTTGACTGAAAATAAAGTAAGGCAAATTTTCAGCAGAAAATTTGTGTATGGCAAAAGGAAAGCATTTAAAAAAGAATTACGACACCATTCCAAATTTTACACG
>JALNZJ010000090.1 GCA_023229485.1 bacterium
GTATATTGTTTGGGGGTTTATTTGGGGATCAGCATTCTCTAGTTTTATTGCTTTATTTTTATCTTTAGCATTAATTTATTTTCCAACAAATCCATTTGTTATTAAAATATTTAGCATTCTCGGAAAATAAAAAACCGCATATATGCGGTTTTATTCTAAATGTATTTTTTCACTAAAAGATTCAAGCCTAACTTTAAGAGTAGGGTATTTTTTTAATTGGATATCATATCCAATTATTTCTTCTGCGGTCTCTTTTATTTTTTCAATTATTCGAGAATCTTTTAGAGCATTCATTGCAAAATCGGGGATGCCCCATTGTCTTACTCCAAAAAAATCGCCCGGACCTCTAATCTTCAAATCCATTTCTGATAACTTGAACCCACTATCATACTTTATCATTGCTTGTAATCTCTGATTTGTCTTAGTGCTACTTGAATCAGTCAGTAAAAAACAATATGATTGATATTCTCCTCTGCCAACACGCCCTCGAAATTGGTGGAGTTGAGCAAGACCAAATCTATCGGCTCCTTCAATCATCATTACCGTTGCATTTGGAATATCTATACCGACTTCAACCACAGAAGTTGAAACAAGAATATCAAACTTTTTTAATCTAAAATCCCTCATAATCTTTTCTTTTTCTTTGGGCGTCATTTTTCCATGTAGTATCTCTATTTTACGATGGGGAAATATTTTTTTGGAAAGTTTGTCATATTCTTCTTTCACGTTTTTCATTTCAAGCATTATTTCCTTTTTTTCATCATTGGCATCAATTCTTGGGCAGATTACGAATGCTTGACGTCCATCCTTTATTTGTTCCTCGATAAAGTTATATGCTTTTTGCCTATTAGTTTCAGTTATAATATTTGTTTTAATAACCTTTCTTCCTTTAGGCATTTCGGTAATAGTCGATAAATCAAGATCGCCCCAGATAGTCAAGGCTAAGCTTCGGGGGATAGGCGTAGCAGTCATTGATAGTAGATGCGGAATCTTGTCTTTCATCTTTCCACAAAGTGCAGCCCTCTGCTTTACACCAAAACGATGCTGCTCATCAACTACAACCAGTCCAAGGTTATTAAATAAAACTTTCGTTTCTCTCTTTGCAGTTTTCTTTTTTGGATTACTCGCAATCAAAGCATGAGTTCCAATAAGTACATCTATCTCGCCATCAGCTGTTTTTTTGAGTAATCTTTCTCGTGAAATTTCAATGGTATCAGATTTTAATTTTTTAGAATAATACTTATCTTCTTTTCCGGTCAGTAATCCAATATTTATATTATATCCCTTGAGAATGTTAAAAAATGTTTTGAAATGTTGTTTGGCAAGTATTTCGGTTGGAGCCATCACAACGACTTGACTTTTATTTTTAACTGTATTTATCGTTGCCATTATGGATACAACAGTTTTTCCAGAACCAACATCTCCTTGGAGTAGGCGATTCATCGGATAGCTTCTAGTCATATCCTTTATTATTTGCCAGCCAGATTTTTTTTGTTCTTGAGTTAATTCAAAAGGCAAATCATCCAAAAATCGGTCTATTACATTTTTATTTATTGGTACTGGGATTGAGGTTTCTTTTTCATTTTCAATTTTTTTCTTTGCAGCAAAAAGCGTAATCATAAAAATATTTTCAAAAGAAAATCTTTCTTGTGCCTTTTGTGCTAATTCCATATTAGTAGGGAAGTGTATTTGATAAAGTGCTTCTCGAAGAGAAATAAGATCATGCTTTTTTATAACCTCTTCTGGGAGAGTTTCAGGAATCTTATTCTTAATTTCATCAAGTATGGGTTTTAAAACAAATCTTATCCATCGCGAAGTAATTCCTTTTGTTTCGCTATATACCCCAGCAATTTTACCAAGATGCATATTTTCCTTATCGGATACTTTCTCAAAAGTTGGAGAGCTAAGATAAATATGATTGTTATTAATTGCAATTTTTCCAGCCAAAATCAATGTATCTCCTTTCTTAATATTTTTAAAAATATATGGCTGGTTAAACCAGACAACCTCAATCGACGCTGTCTCGTCCTGAATAACAGCTTTCGTTATCGCCATTCTTTTTCTAAGACTTTTTTCTTCCTGAATTTCTAAAACAGATCCTTTGATGCAAGCACTTTCATTTATCTTAATTGAGTCAATACGCTTGATGTTAGAATAATCTTGATAATATTTAGGGAAATAAAAAACAAGATCTCCTAATGTTTTAATCTTAAGAGTCTTTAGTCTTTTTCCAAAAGCAGGGCCGACATGGGGAATATATTCAATTGGAGTAGAAAAAGTATATTGCATAGATATATGTATTTTATCCAAAAATGCAAAATGTAGCTAGCCTCCAAACAAAAGCCTTCGACTCCTCTCGTTCTTTTTGCATTGATGTTATGTCCATTGCAAGGGGAGTCGCCTTCGCATCAATCTCTGCTGATCCGCCAGCTGGCGGAGACTCAGGCTGGCTTTTGTTTCATCCGCCAACTGGCGGAAATCAAAAGCCTTCTCCTCCTCTTGAATATCCATCTATATTATCGAGAGGAGTCCCTTCAAATAAATTTCTGGTGAAATTTTTTGAAGGCCTGGCTCAGCCCCAGTCTGTTTCGTATAAAAATTTGCTAATTTTTTACTCAACTCCCGACTCGCCGCCAGTCGCGGCTCCGTCCTTGATTGCAAAAACAATCAAGCCACCTTCGACTCCTCTCGTTCTCTTTGCATTGATGTTATGTCCATTGCAAGGGGAGTCGCCTTCGCATCAATCTCTGCTGAGATTGGCTCAGGCTGGCTTTTAGCTCAGTCAGCTAAAAGCCTTCTCCTCCTCTTGAGGGCACAAAAAATACCCTCCAATCGAAGGGTATTTTTTTGTGTGTGCCCTCGAGAGGAGTCGAACCCCTGTCGCAAGCTCCGCAAGCTCGTATTCTATCCATTGAACTACGAGGGCAAAATACATTATTCATACTATCAGAAATCTAGCGAAAATCAAATTAAAACCTAAAACAAAAAACTGCCTGAGGCAGTCTTTAAATTAACTTATTTTATCTCTACACTCCACGTTCCTTCTTTTTGATAAATGAATCCATAATGTTCACCTTTTATAAAGAATTCTGAACCAACACTTTGATATGGACCCTTATCAACTCCATTAATATTTACATACCATTGACCACTCGCTGCTTGATATCCAAAAATAAAAGCGTTTCCATCAACATAGATGGGGGTAGTCTTTGGATAGATACCTTTAATTTTACCTCCTATTTCTACGTGATAACCATCATCTTTTTTAAATACGTGATTTTGTGCTAATTCGGTTTGTTCTCCAGACAAAGCCTCGGTTCCATTTATATTGACGTATTTTAGTCCATCTTTATTGTAAGTAAAGCTGAAAATAAATTTTTGATAATCATAAATAGTAGCCTCAGTAACTTCATATACTCTTCCGCTAATATTCAAATATTGTTTTCCATTTTCATTATACAAGAAATAAAAATTATCATTTTTGTATATTATCCCATTTCCAGTATCAACATAAGGACCATAAACATTGCCATTTAGATTTATATACTTTTTACTATTACTTACATAAGAAAAGGCATAGAAACCATTATCAGAAAGATAGATATTGTTATCAATAGTTACATAGGGTCCATACTTTTTATTATTCATATAAACATAAAAATAAATATCTCCTATGTTTTTTGCTGCATAAATATATCCAGCTTTTGAATAATAAACGTTGGAAGCATCATTGAAAGGACCAGAAAATGTTCCATCTATATTGATAAACCACCCTCCCTTAGCTTCGTCATAATAAGAATATCCATATTTATTTTCATAGATACTTGGAACAATCGGCCTAGCAATT
>JALNZJ010000091.1 GCA_023229485.1 bacterium
GCGGATTTATCAAGCTCGGTATTATCCAGCATTTCTATTTTTCCCCCATCTAAAACCATTTCTACTACCTCATTTATTTTATCAATATTAGTAGGACCTAATATTCCGTCCGAAACTTGGCGGCATTCATCTTTCATGGTTTCTGGAAGACATCCCCCCAAAATAATTATCTTACCCTTTTTCTTCAATTCGCCCGCTTCCTTCAATATTTTAGTTGATGTGGTATCAACAACTCCACAAGTATTAAGTATCACAAAATCAGCCAAATCTGCATTTTCAGATTTTTCATAATTCTCATTCAAAAAAATTTCCATTAAAGCAGTATCTGAATGATTTAATTTGCATCCATAGGTTTTGATAAAATACTTCATTATTTATTCTTAACAAAATTTATAAACTCACGCAAATAAAAAAAATAAGTGTCAATTCTGAACACTCAAATATTCTTTTTATATCCACACACAGGACAAATCATAACTTCATCACCAGTCCCAGCTTGAAATTCTAATAACCGACCGCAATGCGGACAACGAAATTTGGAATCTGTCTCTTTTATTCTTCCGTTAAAACCCCACAAACTAGGATCAATACTTCTTTTAACTTCCATTTTTAAGCAACTAAAACAAATATATCTTGATATTCCATAAAAAGCAATAAAATTTTTATAAAAAATGCCCGAATAGTTTTTATTGGGCAATATGATTGACTTCTGGAGCTGGCTTTTCAAAACCACATGAGGGACATATCAAAATAGTCCCATTGTCATCTTTATACACGAAAAAATCATTACAATCGGGACAACGATACTTTCGACTAAGATCATCCAGAATAGCATAAAAGCCATACTTGTCCTCAAATCCAGGATCACCTGGTTTTGAATCATTATCAATAACAATTACATCCACTTCTAAAACCTCTAAAGAAAATATATATCAATATTTGGAAAAAAGCAATAAATTGCTTCGTCATTCCACTTCTCGCAATAACAACCATAACCAGGGCTCGTTTCAAGAACAGGATTCGGGATAAAATATTTTTCTGCTGAAAAATTTCTATCCCCTGCCTCGGGCCTGTCGCCCTCCGGCTTCTCGTCCTGTTTGTGCCAACAAAAAAGACATCCAAAGGATGTCTTTTGTGTTGGTGCCCCAAACAGGACTCGAACCTGTGACCTTCAACTTAAAAGGTTGTTGCTCTACCAACTGAGCTATTGGGGCAGAAAGACCATAACATAAGCATTATAGTCCAGAGTCACGTAATTGTTCAAGTAATTCTTTTTGCTTTTTATTCAACTTTTGTGGAGTCTCCACTACTAATTGAACAAATAAATCACCTCTTCCAAATCCGTTAAAACGAGGAATTCCTTTTCCAGAAATTTTCAAAATTTTTCCAGACTCAACTCCACTCGGTACTTTCATTACTACTTCATTTCCATCCAAAGTTTTAACATCTATTTTATCTCCAAGTACTGCTTGCGAAAAAGTTATATTCTGCTTAAGGTAAAGATTATCACCTTTTCTTTGAAAAACAGGATGAGGTTTTACAAAAATTCTTATATATAAATCACCATAAGCTCCACCTCTTTTTCCAGCATCACCCTTACCTTTTACCTTAATTATTTGATTATTGTCAACCCCTTCTGGAATTTTTATTTTTATTTTTTCCTCTTTTTTTATTCTTCCTTCTCCACGACAAACATTACATGGAACTTCTGGCTTTGTTCCTTCTCCGTTACATTCTGGACAAACACTGGACTGGGTAAAAGTGCCAAATATTGTCTTTCTAAATTGTTGAACATGCCCCGAACCTCGACAAGTAAAACACTCTTTTATTTTTGTGCCAGGCTCTGCTCCATTACCATCACATCGATCACATTTAATATTTTTTAAAACAGGAATTTCTTTTTCGCTATCAGACAAAACTGATTCCAAAGAAACTTCTAACTCCATTTCAAGATCATGACCTCTTTTGACATGCTGAGGATCGCGTGACCCTCCAAAACCACCTCCAAACATTTCAAAAATATCTTCAATTCCGCCACTACCAAATCCACCCATTACGTCCTCCCAATTCACATTACCACCAAATCCACCACCAGCAGCACCACCTCCAGGGTTGCCACCATTACCAAAAACAGTCCCAAATTTATCATATTGAGCTCTTTTTTCTTTATCAGACAATATCTGATAAGCCTCATTTACTTCTTTAAACTTTTCCTCATTACCATCTTTTTTATCAGGATGAAATTGATGAGCCAACTTATAATAAGCCTTTTTAATTTCATCAGTACTAGAAGTACGAGGTATCCCCAAAATTTGATAATAATCTTTTTGCATTTTTTTAAGAAAACAATGGCAATAAGACTTGCCATTATCTTCATTTTCATTTACTATTTTTCTTCTGTTTCGGCTTCGGTTGCTCCTTCAGTACTACCAGTAGGCTCAGAAGTTTCTGCTTGGGAAGCATTTTCAGCATTTTTTTGCTGTCCATAAATCTGACTCCCAATTTTCTGAATAACTTCCGAAAGATTATCAGTATTCTTTTTAATATCGTCTATACTATCACTATCCTTAACTTTTTTCAATTCCTCCAACTTCTGATTAACTTCTGACTTAATATCTTCAGTTATCTTCTCTCCGTTATCTTTTAATGTCTTTTCAGTATTATATATCAAAGAGTCGGCAATATTTCTGGCCTCAATCAAATCACGCTTTTTTTGATCTTCTTCGGCATATTTCTCAGCATCTTTTTTCATTTTTTCAATATCTTCCTTAGAAAGACCAATTGATCCTTGAACTTTTATTGATTGGGTTTTTTGAGTTGCCTTATCGGATGCTACTACTGTTAAAATTCCGCTAGCATCAATATCAAACTTAACTTCAATCTGAGGCATACCCCGAGGTGCTGGTGCAATACCATCTAAGACAAATTTTCCAAGAGACCTATTGTCATGAGCCATTGGCCTCTCTCCTTGAATAATATTTATTTCGACAGAAGGTTGATTATCTACTGCAGTTGAAAAAACTTGAGAATTTGAAGTTGGAATTGTAGTATTCTTCGCTATCATAATAGTATTTACACTACCCATAGTTTCTATACCAAGAGAAAGTGGCAAAACATCAAGAAGTAATACACTTTTTATATCTCCTTCAGGAGCACGTCCTTCTTCTTTGGCAGTTAATATTTCTGCTTGGATTGCAGCCCCTATTGCTACTACCTCTTCAGGGTTAATAGACCTATTCGATTCTTTTCCAAAAAAATTCTTAACAGCATCCCTAATCGCAGGAATCAAAGTAGTCCCTCCAACTAAAACAATTTCTTCAATATCTTCCTTTTTCATTTTTATCTCCTGCAAAGTTGCCTCTACTCTCTTGATAGACTTTTCTACCAAATCTCTAGTCATAGCTTCAAACTGAGATCGAGTTAATTTATAATCCAAATGTTTTGGACCATTTGCATCAGAAGAAATAAATGGAAGATTAATATGAGTTTCCATTGCACTAGATAATTCGGTTTTAGCTTTTTCAGCAGCCTCCTTCAATCTTTGTAATGCCAATGGGTCTTTTGCCAAATCCATTCCTTGCTCCTTTTTAAACTCATCCAATATCCAATTAATTATCCTTTGATCAAAATCATTTCCTCCTAAATGAGCCTCTCCTCCAGTAGCCAAAACTTCTACTACGTCGGATGAAACCTCAAGAACAGTTACGTCAAATGTACCACCTCCAAAATCATATACTAATATTTGCTGGTCACTCTTCTTATTAAATCCATACGCAAGTGCAGCCGCTGTCGGTTCATTGATGACTCGAAGCACCTTGAATCCTGCTATCTCTCCAGCAGCCATC
>JALNZJ010000092.1 GCA_023229485.1 bacterium
TTGGGGTTAAATTAATGCAGACTATTAGTTCGGTAATACCCTATTCTAATGCAATGTATAACAGTATAAGGCTTGTTGCTAGTGAAGATGCTACAAGATTATTAAATATTGAAGAAACCGCAATAGTTGGAGTGCGTGCGTGGAATATTACCGCACTTAGCGAAAGCAATCCCACCGATGAAATTTATTTTTATTTTACATTTACCACAAATACTGATGTACTACTTAGCACAGATAATGTTGCGTTTAGCATTAATGTAGTAGGTGTTTCGGGCATATCTATAACAACGGGTGCAACCGGCACACTGCCACTTGATATTGAATATTTAGGCAATGAGGTAGTATTTAGAGATTGTTATGAATTACGCCAAAGTTACGTGGATTATGTTGATGAGCAAGGTCTTACACAAGACCAAAATGTTATAATAACATCGGCAGAAAGTGAAAAAATACCTTCATATACGAAAATATTTTACAAGGTTAAAGATAATTATTCTCAACAAATGATAGTCGCCGATACAGGCGATGGATATTTATATGGCAATATGATAACAACTTTAAGCCGAGACAGCAATTTTGATAGAATTAGCATAGTAGCGAAAATTGTTAAAACAAATATAGAAGGGTTTCCAATTGATAATACAGGACAATTAATTCCATTTGTAAAAAGAGTTTATTTTGATGAAAATGGACTTATTCTTTTAGCGGTTAATTATGTTAATGGTATCTTAGATTTAAGCGGAATAATATTACCAGACTACAATAATTTCTATGATGTATACGATACTTCAAAATTCGTTTCCGCATATGTTAACGCAACTAGCCCAGAAGTAATAATAACAACAACTTCAATTCTTACTAAGGCAAATATTTTATTAAACAATAACGAGGTCGAGGGAGTGTATAATATTGCAGCGGGCGAAACAGTAGATTTAACGCTTGATGTTAACAATAATTCTGCACTTAAAGATTTTATTAACCGTGGCGGAACAATAACCGTGAGATGTTCTAATATTGTTTATGTAAAATTTTCGGACACAACGACAGATGCAATAACAATAAACAGCGGTAGTATAAACGCAAGCGGGGTTATTACTCCAATAGAAATTTATGCTGTATCAATATCTAATGCAAATCCCGAAATTGATTTAATTTTCAATTACCCAACATATAACAATATAAAATACACTTCTGCTTTTTATCCAACGGTTACCACAGAAAGCATATATTTAAAGGTTGTGGCACCTGATTTTGTGCTTTCAATTTCCGCAGATGGTGAAACGGGCACATATAATATGGAACACGAGGTTACAGAAATTTTAGAAATTTCAGCAAATAAACCAGAATCGCTAATAGCATTCTTTAATATAGGTGGAAAAATTGTTTTAAATATAACCGGAGAATATGGAACATTTATTAATATTAATACCTTAGAAGAATTTACCGAAATTGAATTATATAACTATGCCGAAACTCAAAATATTTATATTAAAGCACTTGCGTTGGGTGCATTTACAGTAAATGCATCGTTCTACAAATTTGAAATGAGTTATGCAGATGCAAGTTCAAATACTTTGGCAGTAAATATAACTAATGCAGTAAATAGTGCGGTAGTTAAAATTGACGATGCTAATTCATACATAGCCGAAGTAGGTGAGTCTGTAACTGTGTCACTATCTGCCACAGCAGAAAATTTGGTAGATATTAGCACAGGACCATTAGTAGCATATTTTAATGCGGGCGGGAGTTTTAACATTACAACATCAAATTCGAATATTAGTTTTAATTCTTTAAGTGCAGGTGAAACACTTGTTATAAATAGCGTTGCAGACTTTGCAGACTTTACTGTAAATGTTTTAACACAAGGCGAAACCATTATTACGCTTACTGCTGTAAATGCTCCATTGGATAGGGTATTTAGTAGTAGTACTATAACACTAACGATTTTATCCGCAATAGAAGATATAGAATTTGAATTGGCTGGTGATTATGACTATTCTAATTATCAAATTGTGTATTTAGAACAAAACTATGCTGTATCAATTAATTCTAGTCAGTACAACTCATTACTTAATGCACTAAACAAAGGTGCAATACTTACTTTAACATCAAATACAAATGAAGTTTTAACACTTAACGGTCAAGCAAATACATACATAATAAACAAGGACAATATTGATGATTCTATAAATATTGTGTTTATGGTGGCGGGCGAGTATGTTATTACACTTAGTTTAGACAATTATTTTGATTCGTTGTCTTATGAAATTGGTTTTTCAGCGGTTCCGGTACTTACAAGTTTGAGTTATTCAATTATACAAAGCGGTAGCATTTTCTCAGAGTATTATTCGGAAACGGATAATGCATTTGATATTTATATTAAACCCGCCGATATGTCATCACTTCAAAAATATTTTATTCTCGGTGGAAGTTTAAATCTTATTTTTACATCTGATTTAAATAGTTTTACAATTAACGATATATCTTCTTCATTTGTAGGTGATGTAAACACATTGCAATTAGTAATTGATACCTATGAAAAAAGCACGCAAGCAGTAAGCATTTATTCTAGTACAATAAATACAATTAATGCTCAAATAATATTAGTAAACGCACCAGCAATATATGTATCCGTTGGCACTGCAACAATTCTTAACGATTTTGATGCTGTTTACACATTACCACTTGAATCAACCTACATTGAATTCGGCAATATTGTTTATAACGGGAGCGAAAATACTTCATCAATTGAGCAAGGTGAAATGCGCAATTTAAGTTTAGTAGTCAACGATACTAATGCGCTTAAAGCGTATTATAATGCAGGCGGATACCTAACACTTAATTTTGAAAACGGATTGTTAGCTTATAATTCACAGGTATTAAGCACTATTATTTTTGAAACCTATGCCGAACTCAGTGATTTTATACTTTATAAAATACAGATTACGGGTAATACACAAGGCGAAGAAATTGTCTTTGTAACTTTTAGTAGATTAACGGTTTTAACTAACACACTAACAATTATAGTTTTACCAGATTTGAACTCACTTAAAATATCATTAAATGATAAGACTGATAGAACAGTATACGATGTGGATAGTGATTATATAAATAAATTAAAAATTGTACCGAATGAAAGTTTGACACTTGAATACTATTTAAACAATGGAGCAATATTAACCGCTGTGATTTCAGGCGATAATTTTACATTAAATGGCGTAGATTATACCACAACTTATAATTTAAATATTGACATTAATACTTTAAACGATGATATTTTACTTAGAGTTAATTCAGGTAGTGTGGTTATAGACATTGAACTTACAAAAAATTTAAATATAATATTATTAGGCGTACAAAACACACTAAATTCTGTTACTACAACATTTGCAGATATTATTTATTTAAAGGGCGAAGAAATTTTGCCAAATTCGCCTAATGTTTATATGTATCAAGCAACTTACGAATTAACATTTACACTTTCTAGCACAAACGCCGATATGTTAGATGCTTATTTGAATTCAAATAAAACAGCATTAATTACTATTACAAAAATCTTAGGTGAAGACACAGTTGTGTTATTATCAAAGGTAAATGGCATAGCAGTAGCAAATGCTTATTTGTTTACAACAAGCGATATTTACGATAGCATTACAATTTTGGTAAGCGAACCCTGCTCGCTTTCGGTGGCAGTATCATTTACGGAAAACGCCACAACTAATACATTACTTGTTGATATGTTAGGCGGAATAGCGGGTGCGGAATTTCATATTGTAGG
>JALNZJ010000005.1:0-3467 GCA_023229485.1 bacterium
GAAAAAGGACTGATTTTGATAAAGTAAGCTTGGAAGTAGAAACAGATGGCACCATAACTCCAGAAGACGCATTAAATGAAGCTCTGAAGATTCTTATTTCTCAATTTGCATTCCTAAAGGATGATTTTTTTGGAGCAGAAGATGTAAAAGAAGTAAAACCTACTAAGGAGATTAAAACTGAAGATGTGGTCGTAGAAGAAATGCCAGAAGTGGAAGAGAAGCCAGAAAAAAAAGCAAAAAAAACAACAGCAGTGAAAAAGAAAAAGTAATAACGATTAAGTAAGAGATATGAATAATTTAAAAAAAGGCAGAAAATTTCATAGAAAAGCTGGACCAAGGAAAGCCTTGATAAAAACCTTGGCTACATCTCTTTTAACAAAAGAAAGAATAACGACTACTGAAGCAAAAGCCAAAGAGTTGTCTCCTTTTGTTGAAAAGAAAATCACCAAGGCAAAAAAGGGTGATATTGCTGCAAGGAGATATTTATCTAAATTTTTCAACGAAAAAACCGTTAAGAAGTTAGTTGATGAAATCGCTCCTCGATACAAAGAGAGGAATGGAGGATACACTAGGGTCGTCAAATTAGGGGCAAGAAAATCTGATAGTTCAAAAATGGCCGTTATTGAATTGGTTTAGTCAAGGTAAAATAAAAATATTATGGAAAAAGTTAAAAAAGAAATATATACTATCGACGCCACAGGCAAAGTTCTTGGACGTTTGGCAACAGAAATAGTGGCAATCCTTAGAGGAAAAAATAAGCCAGATTTTATGCCAAACAAGGACTCTAATAATGTTGTCGTTATCAAGAATATCAAAAAAATAGTTGTTACAGGAAACAAGATGGAAGGCAAAACCTATTTCAGGCACACTGGATACTTGGGTGGAGAAAAAAACATTCCAATGAAAGTCATTTTTGAAAAGAACCCAGGAGAAATTTTAATTAAAGCAATATCAGGAATGCTACCTAAGAATCGTCTTAGAGACCAGCAATTAAAACGTATTAAGTTTGAATAATATGCCAAAGGAAAAAAAATCTTCCGATAAAACTGAAAAAAAAGAAAAAAAGGTAGCAGTAACCAAAACTAAGGCAACTAAAGAAGCTAAAGAATCAAAGAAGGTTGTTGTAAAAAAAGAAAAAACAACAACTGCCAAGGAACCTAAAAAGAAAGTTGTTAAAAAGAAGGATGAAGTTACCGAAGCAACTGGCGTTATTGCCAGCGAAGTTGTTGCTGTCAGTAACGAAACAAAGAAAGAAAATGCTAGAGCGATGAACGAAATGTTCGGTCTTGTTTCTTATGATTTTGACGATGAATCTGATCTACCAGTTGACGTAAAATATGACGAATCTAGTAGTGCTTATTTCGTTGGAACAGGTAGAAGAAAAACTTCTGTCGCTCGTGTCCGACTTTACACAAAAGGAGACAAATCTATTTCTGTAAATGACAAGAAATTTGAAGAATATTTCAGTAGTGATGACTTACAAAGGATTGTAGTTTCATCATTAGATAGAATGAAATCAACGGGAAAGTTCAGGATTACAGTCGTAGTTAAGGGTGGCGGAATCCGTTCTCAAGCTGAGGCAGTAAGACATGGAATTGCTAGAGCTTTGACAGTATTCAATCCAGAATACAGAAAGAGGCTTAGGCGTGCCGGATACTTGACTAGGGATCAGAGAATGAAAGAAAGAAAGAAGTTCGGACTAAAGAGAGCTAGGCGTGCCCCACAATGGAGCAAACGTTAATCTCAAATATCGTTATATTACTTTTTCAAAACAAACACACTCACTCGAGTGTGTTTTTGTATCCATCAAAAAAATTAGCTCATAGTAGTTTTTTAGTATATGCCTTATCTATGAAACCCCCTTAAATCAATTTTAATGGCTGCTATTTGGCTTCAAAATACAAGAATGAAACCCAACAACAGTTAAAATTATTCGCTGCTCAGGAGTTGATTTTTGCCCAATCAATGCAATTACATTTTAGTTAATATGATTATTGACAAGATTGTTTAGGTGTAACAATATATAGGCGGTTCTTATTATGACAAAAAAAGATAATTATTGGGTAAGCCTGGTTGTAGCACTTTGTATCGCAGTCCTGGAAATTTTTTTGTTGCTATGGTTGAACGTTTTGCTTGATGATAGTGAATCCTTGATAGCAATACTAGTATTAGTAGCGGTTTTAGTATTTAATACTACACTCAAGAGTTCTGGGATTTTAGTTATAGGTTTGGGACTATCTGTGATTGCGACAGTTTTTTATCTTGCACTTTACTATTACCCATTGATAAAAATTTTTATTCCCGTCGTGTGTCTTGGGACTATAATTATTTACTTCGGACTCCTTATGCGGGATAAAAAAGTATCATTGTATGGTTAATGCCATACTTTTTTAATTATTGACTATTACGATTTTGTATTATATAAAGTTAGTGGCACTGAGGTGTTGAATGATATATCCGAGAAAAATGGTGGAAGCCTTTGATAAGAGTATTACCGAGGGTCACGCAGGAGCGACAGAAATAAATTTTTTTGTCGGATTATTCGCTGACGACAAGATTCTTCTTGTGAGACGAAATGATTCATAGAGTTTACTTGGAGGAAAGCTTGAGTCCGATGACCTATTTTCCTCATGCGAAATTTTTCCATTCCAGGGAACGATTGTATCCTTTGTTGGCAGAGAACTTCAAGATCTAGACTTAGATTTGGTTCTTGAAACAGTTTGGCAACCTATTCTGGTGCCAGCCACGGAAAGCGGAGAAGACTTCAGTATTTGGGAATTTGCCGTACCAATCCATATCGAAGACTGTAGGGCTATTGGAAACCCAGAAGAACCCTCGATTCTTGAAGTAAGAGTTCATGAACAGAGCCTACAATGGTTAAGCAGGGAAGAAATCGAACAAACAAAAATGACCTCACCAAGAATGAGGTCAATGGTTAGTGGAGTCTTTGATTATTTTCAAAGATTCTTATAATGAGGCAACAAAAGCCTCTTTTTTTTGCAAAATCTTGATTAATTAAGGCTATATGGTATCATTTAGCCGGCACATTGGGGGCCGTATTATGGAAGAAAAATGTTTTCTTTGTGGAAAAGAAGTTTTGAAGGAAAAGTATTATTTTTCTTTTAATAGAATAGCTTATGAGATTTTTCCAGGATTTAATGATGTTTTTACTTTCTGCAATGTTTGTAATCAAAAGAGAATTGAGGCATCGCTAGATAATTATAGAGTTCAAAAAATTGAAGTTGAAAAGATTATCAAGGCAGAAGGAAATATCTTACAAATAAGCTGGATGGAGTTCTTTTTACTTAAGCGGATGCTTAGGGGGAGCCACCGATCAGAGATATGGAATCTCTATAGTGACCTGATTGATATCCTGATATGTTTAGGCTTTGTAACTCTCCAGCCAGTCGAGCATTGGATGTTTGATGGTAATTATAATTTAGCTCATTACCTTGGAAGACGTTTAT
>JALNZJ010000005.1:3477-15173 GCA_023229485.1 bacterium
TTATATTTTATAACTAAAAAGTCTGCGATTGATTTTTGCAACGCAGAAATAGGAACCGAACCATTAAATGTTAAATATTTTCCAAGAACATTAATGCAAATAAAAGATGTAGAAGTGTATGAAATGCGATTCAATTAATCGCATTTTTATTTACATTTTTTTATCTTGTGTTAATATAACGATAGGTAGGTGAAAAAAGTGATTAAAACATTAGCGATGATTGTAGCTATTACCGATAGAGAAGATGGAATTGTTGAGATTTCAGAGCTCGCTAAAACACGCTGCAAAAGAATAGTAGCTCTTTGTGAAATAGGGTATTGTAGTATCAGAAAAACGGTAGCATTGGGAGATGTAGGATTAAAAGAAATCTGGATTATCTCTCCAACAGATCTGGGGAGAAGAAGGGTAAAAATAAAACATCCTACGATTAAAGATATTATTGCAAACTTTTCATTTTCTTAGCAAAAGGTTGTCGCATTTATTCATAGAAGACTTGTCTTCTATTTTTTATTAGATTCGAGAGGTCGGACCTCGTTTGACAAAATCAGCCAAGTATAGTTTTCTATAAAACACAATTTTATGGTACTAGCTTTGTGGATTCGTAAAGGTCGGACCCTTTGAGTACTAATAAAGATTTATTATTAGAATCAAACCAGAGTTTTGAATATCCGTCCCCTGTAAGCTCAAAAGAATTTATTTTATCCCTATTGTCAATTTCATTAATTTTTATTTTTCCATTAATGGTTGCAGCAAAATAATCATCAGCCACCCAAACTATATCAGTAATTTTTTGTGAAAATTTCGACAAAAGAATGAACGATTCAGCCTTTTTAAAAAATGGGCTTTCATAATCCTTAAGTAGCATCAGCCATATTCCATAATCAGTAATAAAGATGACCTTGTCGGATAATGTTTTATAATTTATTTCACTAGAAGATTCAAGAGCTTTTGTTAGAGATTTCGTTTTTCCATTATAGTAATAAAAAACTTTATTATCTTCAGTTAAAAATATCCTTCCCTCAATTATTTTTAATTCATATTTAGAATTTTTCTTAAAAGCAAAAGCATCTTTTGTTAAAATTTCAACACCTTTAGTGAAAGTATTAGTCCTTATTAATATTCCTTCCTCCATTGTATACAAGCCCTCGCTATGTCGTGCAAAAGCGGTAACTGCCTCTTCTTTTACTAATTCTTTTTTCTTCGAGCTGACGTTCAAAGAATATAGTTTATTTTTACTTATATAATTAAGGGTAATATCTCCGTCCCAGACTACTCCCTCGGCAGTTTTGTCCAGATCCTTTAATACCGTAATTTGGCTTCTAGCTCCATTTATTTCCAATAAGTAATAAATACCTGCAGTAGAAACAATCAGTGCTTTTTTTTGATCAGAAGAGAATGTTACAGTTTTAATTTTACCGACTTCTTTTAATTTTGCAGCAGAAAGAACAGCTTGCTCTTCTTTAGTGTTGGAATTTACAACAATAAGATCTCCAGTATTTTTTAGTATTAAAAAATTTTGTCCAATAATGTTATATATAGAAGAGATATTTGAAATTTTCGATTCAAAGGTCGTATTATTTGGAAAAAGAACTATATTTTGAGCTTTAGCAACCATTTGTTCTTCAACTACTAAGTTTTTTTCCCAAGTAAAGTATCCCTCTTTTTGAACCTTTACAGCATGAGTACCAGCTAACATTTTTTGGGCAAGTATTTCGCGAGTAAATCCATCGGTTTTGCTTATATAGGCATCATCAATAAATACGTCGGCTCCACTTTCAGCTGTCTTGACGTAGACTCCTCCTGTCTTGAATACTTCATTTTTCTGCCAATCAAAAGCATATCCCTGAGCCTGAAGAATTACGATTATCGAAACTATTGCAAATCCCACCACGAGAAGCACAAGAAAAGCAAGCTTTATTTTTTTATTCATAAAAATTTAGTAAAATTAAAGTGTTTTAGCGATTAACTAATTTAATAAATAATACAACAAAATAAGGCTTTTACCAATATTGACTAAATAAGACTTATATGGTATAGTTCACCAAGTACCGAGGTAGAAAAATGGACTTTGATAAAGAAAAACTGACGGAAAGCTTCAAAAAGAATCTTGAGAGAGGTCGTGCGGGAGCAGTGGGAATCGGAGTATTTGCAGCTGTTTTTAATAGCGATAACAAGATGCTTCTCCGCAAGAGAATGGAAAAGGGATCCCTTATTTATAATGGAGACCTTTCAGGTAAATGGGAACTTCCCGGTGGCGGAGTAGAATTAGTCGATTTCAGAGCTGGGGAATACCAGTCCTCAATTTGGAATTGCATCCAAAAAGAGCTTCAGGAAGAGGTCTGCATAGTTCCTTCAGAGACGAACAAGCAACTGGTGATGTTACCAGCTTGGCTGGGCAAAGAAGATAATATTGACTTGGCCTTCGTTATCCCATTCTCAATTTATGAGATGGAACCCTCGGGGATAGGAGAGTACTTTAATAGTTATTACGAGGGGCTCGAAAAAAATGCCATCGGGTATTTTACCGAGAAAGAGATAGAAAGATTGGAGATAATTTCTCCAAGAATGAAAATGATGATACTGGAAGCATTCCGATATTGTCATTAGTGAGGTTTTATAAAACCTCTTTTTTATTTGGAATCAATTCATTTAATATGATAAGATTAAATAAAATAAATATGCAAATCAATAAAAAAATCCTTGGAATTACAGAAAACATAACTTTGATTCATTTTTTAGTGATGTTTGGCTATAAATTATTTTCTCTTTATTTCCCGTTATTTCTAATCCAAAAGAATTTTTCTATAATTGAAATCGGTTATACAAACTTTTTAATCTATCTTTCTATCGCAGTCTCGGCTCCACTAGTTGGATACTTAAATCATAAAATAAAACCCTATATTCTTATTTCTTTGGGAGTTTTAGGCTACGGCGTATATTCTTTTCTTATGATAACTTCTATTTCGTTTTTTTGGTTTTATCTATCGCAGATATTATTAGGAATTTCAGCAGCATTATTTTTTGTCAGTTCCAGAAATATTTTGATGGGCACTAACCAGAAAAAAGCAGATGGAGCGTTTGCATGGTTTTATTCCGCACCATCGTATGCTGATGCGATTGCTCCAGTCCTTGGAGCTTTGATTATTTGGAAGTTTGGTTTTTTTGGAGTTTTTGGTGTAGCTCTAATTATTCAACTAATCGCTTCGTTTTATGCCTATTTTAGCTTAAAAGGAAAACCACTTGGAATAATGGAAGATGTTTCACTAAAAACATCTGCCCTGAAATACAAAGAGATAAGGAATAGTATGAAATTAAAAGGAGCAGGAATTTTTATTTTTATTTCATTTTTAGTTTTAATAATCGCAGGATTCAATAACACATTTTTTATTCTTTTTTTAAAAAGTCTTAACTGGACACAGGATCAAATTTTGATTTTTAATTCATTGGTTTCATTAGCATTTCTTCCAATATCCTTCGTTATTGCAAAAAGAATCAACAAATCATCCAGCGAGCAAAACATTTGTCTGGGCAGTAGTGCAGTAGGACTATTTTCAATATTGCTTGGGGGATTGGCAAATATCTTGAATTTTTATTCCGTGTTTATAATCTCTTTGAGTCAAAGTGTTGGCGGACTGATAACAAGTTCGGGTAGAAGCGGTTTAATGTCTGCAAAACTTAAAAAATATAAAGAGGAATCAGCGGCAATTGATACTATCTTTTCCCCGCTATCAACTGCATTCGGGGCACTTTTAGGAGGATTTCTGATTGCTTCTTTTGATTATTCTTTTATTTTTATGACAGGTGGATTAATCATATTATTTTTTAGTCTTACTGGACAATATTTTTTTCGAAAGCGTAGTCTTCGTTGAAATAAATCCAAAAATAATATATGATGATTTCTGTTAACCAAAAGGTGACAAAAAATGATTGAAAAAAGTGACTGGAACTTGTTTAAGCAGATGTTAGTTTTCGTTGCTGGTATATTCGTTGTTGATATACTAGACAACCTTGCTAGTGCAGTTTTAATTATCGTAGTCAGTACTATTTTTTTTGCACAGTACATTAAAAATAAATTCGAATTGAATCAATATTTCAATGAAAAAAGAGTTGACCTAAACCAGCTTATCAAAGACACAAAAGCGAAAATTACTGACGAAGAAAGCCCTCACGAAAATACAAAGCAACAAGGGCTTAGGGTAGAAAATCAAAAGAGATATAGTGAGTCCAAAGAGCATAAAAAGAAAATCGGAATCAATGCCCAACGAAAAGATTTTATTTTTTATCTAAATGGAGAAAAATGGACGCTATGGTTTGTAATTCTTGCCTGCACAGCAGGACTAAGGGCACTTGCAATATTAAATATAATATCATTTTCAACTATTGCAGCCACATTCTTGGTGGTTGCCAGCTGTCTATATATATTCAGGTTCGAATTCAATAATCCAATAGATTTAATTTCAAGTAAAATAGAGTATAATTTTTCTCATCAGTTATATAGAGCAAAAATTATTTTCGGAGGACTACTTTCGATATTTCTTTTGAATGGATTAATTATACAACAAGCAAACCTTTCAGTTATATTCTTTGCTGGACTATGTGCAACAATATTCTCAATTATCGTATATTTGATAAAAACACTATATTCTGAAGATTCAAAGAATGCAAGGCAATGTGCCATAGAGTACATGACTAAATATCAAAAGGGTATTGCTTTGCAAAATAGTTTATCGTTAGATACAATGAAAAAATATTTATCCAATATGAAAAATATTTTCAACAAAAACAGCTCCTTATCCTATAAAACATCTAAACTCATAGATGTTATTTTTTTATTCAAATCGCATTTTACTGCGTATTTTTGGCTTTTTTACCAAAAAATTCAACCTTGCCAAACAGGTGTTTATTGGCTACAATTAATTTGCCTAATTCATTGTTATTGAATTAGCTTTATATTATTAATTACTGGAAAAATAATGAAAATAGGAATAGATTTAGGAACAAAAAATTCATTAGTTTTTATACCAAACAAAGGAATTGTTTTAAATGAGCCATCAGTAGTGGCTGTTTCTCTTTTAGAAAATAAGGTAATGGCAGTTGGACAGGAGGCTAAAGAGATGATTGGTAGGACTCCAGACACAATAAAGGTTTATAGGCCGCTAAGAGAGGGGGTTATTGCTGATTACCGCACAACTCAAGCAATGCTAAGACACTTTATAAATAGTGTAAATACTGGATTTTCAAGATTTTTTAAACCAGAGCTTCTGATTGGAGTTCCCGCTGGAATTACTTCAACCGAAAGAAGGGCAGTTGTAGAATCGGGAATGTGGGCTGGAGCTAAGGATGTTTTTTTGGCAAAAGAACCAATTCTTTCAGCAATCGGGGCAGGAATCCCAATAAATTCTTCTTCTGGGCATATGATTATTGATATTGGAGGAGGAACGACAGAGGTCGCGGTTATTTCATTAGGGGGAATAGTCAACTCTTTCTCTCTTAGGGTAGCAGGCGACAAACTAGATGTTGGCATTACAAATTTTATAAAAGATAAATACAACTTAGCAATTGGAGAACAAACAGCAGAAGAAATAAAAATTAAGATTGGAACAGCTGTTATTGAAAAGGAACCTAAATTTTTAGAAATAAAAGGCAGGGACTTGATGTTGGGATTGCCAAAAACGATTAAAGTCAGCTCAAATGAGGTTTGTCTTGCAATTGCTGAACCGCTTCGAGAGATTATTCAATGTATTAAAAATGTTCTCAGGGAAACCCCACCTGAATTGTCAGCCGATATTATGGATAAAGGTATGGTTATCGCGGGAGGTGGTGCATGTCTTAGAAATATTGCAGTCTTATTTTCAGAAGCGACAGGAGTTCCATGTTTTGTTGCCGAAGATCCACTTGCTTGCGTGGCAAAGGGTACAGGGGTAATGCTCGATAATCTAGACGTATATAAAAGAAGCATAATGTCTAAAAAACAAAATGACAGACGATAAACTTATAATAGAAGGAAAGAAAAAACTTTCTGGAGAAATAGAAGTAGCAGGCTCAAAAAACGCTGCTTTTCCTGTGTTGGTAGCCACACTTCTAACCGAAGAAGATTGCATTATTGATAACCTACCTCTAATCGAAGACATTTATAGACTGCTTGAGATATTTGAAAGTATGGGAGTGATAATTGAATGGCTTGGCGAACGAAAAGTAAGAATAAATGCAAAAAATGCTAATCCAAAAAAAATGGATGCAGACTTAGCTTTAAAGTTTCGTGGCTCGGTTCTTTTAATTGGAGCATTGCTCGCAAGATTTGGCAAAGCCAATTTACCACAACCTGGTGGATGTGTTATTGGGGTTCGAAGTATTGATTCTCACTTGGACGTTTTTAATCAAATGGATGTTGTTGCAAAAAAGGAAAAGACAAAAAAGAATGGCCGTGAAAGAAATGCTTATTTTTTTACCATAAAGCAAAAGAAAGATGAGTATTTCGTAATTTTGGATGAAATCAGCGTAACGGCGACAGCAAATGCTACACTACTTGCAACAGCTTTTAAAAAAGTAACGATATTTGGAGGAGACGCTGATTATCCTAATCGTGAATTAATAAAAGTCTTGATTAAGATGGGGGTCAAAATAGAGGGGATTGGGTCGCATCAATTAGAGGTTTTTGGAGAACAAAAATTAAAAGGGTTCAAACATTCAATAATGTATGATCCAATCGAAGCCGGAACATTTATTGTCCTCGCAGCCACTACCAAAGGAGAGATATTAGTTAAGAATGTAGAATATTATTATCTCAGTTTTTTCCTTAAAAAATTGAAGTCATTTGGCGTTAATTTTGAAATAACCCAAAAGGGAAATGGGTTAGTAGACATAAAGATGATTCCTAGTAAGAATATTATTATCAAGAAAATTCAATCCTTGCCCTTTCCAGGATTTCCTACTGACTTATTACAAGTCATTGGAGTTCTGGCTACGCAGACTAAAGGGCAGACAATTTTACATGACCCTCTTTATGAGGGCCGCTTAAAATATCTTGATGCTTTGACTAAAATGGGAGCAGAGGTATTCTTATCAGACCCTCATAGAGCAACTATAAACGGAGTTACAAAGCTTTATGGACAAGACGTTGGTTCGTTTGATCTTAGGGGCGGGGCATCACTTATAATTGCTGGCTTAATTGCCGAAGGAATTACAACAATCAGCAATACTTATCAAATTGATAGAGGATATGAAAAAATAGATGAAAGATTAAATAAGCTTGGAGCAAATATAAAAAAGGTAAAGTAATAAAATGGAGTCAATTGGTCATACAAAAGAAAAGCAGCTTTTAGGGCGTCTAATTAAAAGTGGAAATATACCGCATGCAATCCTTTTCTCTGGTCCAAAAAAAATAGGTAAAAAAAAGATTGCGATTGAATTTATAAAATCAATTTTTTGTACCAATCGACCTAGCGGGTGGGGGTTTTGTTCCGAGTGCTATTCTTGTCGTAATATTGATAGTAATACTATTCCTGATTTCAGTATAATTTGCCCAGAAGACGAATCAAAAGAAATTAAAATTGAGCAAATAAGGGATTTGCAGGAGAAATTTTGTTTAACATCTTTTAGTGGAGGATACAAAGCAGGGATTGTTGATGATGCTCATCTAATGAATCATCATTCTCAGAACTCTTTTTTAAAGACACTGGAAGAGCCAAAAGGAAAGACGGTTCTTGTCCTAATTACTGATCGTCCCGACTCACTACTTCCAACAATTAATTCTCGGGTTCAAAATATGAAGTTTTCTATTTTGCCAAAAAAAGAAATTGAGGATTATCTTATTACTCTTGGAGCATCCGCAGAAAAAGCAAAAGGAATTTCGGCCATTTCATCAGGGCAGATAGGCAAGGCCATTGATTATTTTACATCACCCGAAAAAAAAGAATGGTTCGAAAAAATTATTTCCGATCTTATAGACTTAAAGATATCAAAATTAAATAAGAAATTTGCTTATTCTAAGGAAAAATCAGAAAATTATGAAGAAATGATAGAAATGCTAGAAATATGGGAAAGATATTTTCGAAAAGAACTTTTGACAAAAATAATGAAACCCGAAGAGGACCAGCAATTTAATTATAGTACTCAAAAAATAAAAAACATTATCAAAAAAATAGGGCAATCAAAATATTTAATAGAAAATACTAATTCAAGTAAAAAATTAGTATTAGACGAATTAGTAATGGAGTTATAAGGTTGCATTATTAATAAGAATAAAATATATGTATATAGAAATTATAAAAGCAATTGAACCAGAATTCGAAAAAGCCGTAGATTTTGCTCAAAAAAAAGTTGCTTCTTTTAGAACAGGAAGAGCAAATTCTGCCTTAATAGAAGACATAAAAGTAGAATGCTTTGGCGATATGCTACCGATAAAACAATTAGCTGCTATTTCTTCGCCATCGGGAAAACAATTACTGATTCAGCCTTGGGATAGGTCATATTTAGAATTGATAGAAAAAGCTATTTCAAGAGAGGCGAGCGGGCTATCGTCAAGGGTAGAAGGAAATAGCATTTTAATTACCCTTCCTCCAATGTCAGAGGAGCTTCGAAAAGAGCTTTCAAAGGCCTTATCTCAAGTTGAGAATGGGGCAAAAGAAACTATTCGTAAATTTAGGGATGAGGCATGGACAGATATCCAAGCAAAAACAAGAGAGGGTTTGATTAGAGAGGATGACAAGTTCAAAGCAAAAGATAAGCTTCAAGAAACTGTAGATAAATATAGTAAAAGAATTGACGAGCTTGTTAGTAGAAAAAAAATTGAAATCGAGGGATAGTGATTGATACTCAGCTACCAATTACGAATTACTAATTACTAGTTACTAGCCACAACATTTATGTTTATTGTTGATATTTTAATTTTTTTATTTATTTTAGGTTTGGTTGTTATGGTTCATGAATTGGGCCATTTTTGGGCCGCAAAATTAACGGGCACAAGGGTGGATGAATTTAGTATTGGGTTTCCTCCCAAAATTTGGGAGAAAAAAATAGGTGAAACTAATTATGTATTGGGAGCAATTCCTTTGGGGGGATACAACAAAATTTATGGAATGGACACTGAAGATGAAAAAAGCGATACCGATAAGCATAGTTATGACACCAAAGGGCCTTGGGCAAGAGCTTTTATCTGTTTCAATGGTGTTTTTATGAATATTATTTTCGCCGCGTTAGTTTTTTACATAATAATGTTTGCGTATGGTTTTAAAAGCTATCAGCCGTTAATAATAGATGATTTTCATTTTAAATTTGGACAGCAAGAAAAAAGAGTTTTAGTTAATGGAATTTCGGCTAATTCTCCAGCGGAAAAGGCAGGGATTAAGACTCGTGATATTATTTTATCTATCAATGGAGAAGATATTCATAACGGAAATGAAACTACTGAAATAATTGGAGAAAATAATAATAAGGAAGTCGTTTTAAAATATTTAGACTGGGCAACAAGACAAGAAAAAACAGTAAATATTATTCCAGAATATAATCAGGACGCAAAACGTGCGATTGTCGGCATCGGAATGAGGGATATTATAATAATAGATTATAATAGCCCAATCGATAAAGTATTTTCAGGATTTTTTCACGCCTATAATTATATAGATTATTCTTTTACTGCGATGGGATACATGTTTAATCTTTCAGTAAAGGAAAAAAATGTTGAACTATTATCTTCTTCGATGACCGGACCAGTTGGAATTTTTGCCATAACAAAAATTATTGTTCAAAATGGATTAATCGAAGTTATTAATCTTATTGCACTTTTATCTTTGGCTTTAGGAATTACAAATTTATTGCCAATTCCCGCAATGGATGGTGCGAAATTAATATATATCGCACTAGAATCAATAAATAAAAAAATATTTAATAAAAACCTACAAGGAAAAATTGAACTTGGGGGATTTGCTATCCTAATATTATTAGCTGTTTTCTTGATTGTAAAGGATTTTATACAGTTCAAAGATATTATTTTCAAACTATAATTTTATGAAACAATCTCATCTTTTTACTAAAACTCAAAAAGAAAACCCATCAGGGGAAATGAGTATAAATGCTCAATATTTGATCAGGGCTGGCTTTGTTGATAAGCTATCTTCTGGTGTCTATACTTTACTGCCACTCGGACTTAGGGTAGTTAAAAAGATACAAGATATTGTAAGAGAGGAAATGGATGCATTAGATGCTCAAGAGATTTTGATGCCAAGCCTACATCCAAAAGAGATATGGGAGACAACTGGCCGCTGGAACGTTGAAGAGATGTATAAAATTGAGAACGAGCCTTATGGACTTGGGTGGACACATGAGGAGGTTATTACGCCTTTAATGAAAAAATTTCTGTTATCTAATAAAGATTTACCAAAAGCAGTTTATCAAATACAAACAAAATTTCGCAATGAGCCACGTGCAAAATCTGGACTTCTTCGAGGGAAAGAATTTATAATGAAAGATTTATATTCTTTTCATGAGAACCAAGATGACTTGGATGATTATTATGAAAAAGTTAAAGAAGCATATTTTAATGTTTATCGTCGATTAAATTTAGGTGATGTTACTTTTCTAACCTTAGCTTCAGGTGGAACATTCTCAAAATATTCCCATGAATTCCAAACCATTACTGATGCTGGAGAAGATGTCATTTATATTTGCCATAAGTGTAAAATAGCAGCGAATAAAGAAGTTGCGGGTGGAACATGTCCACAATGTGGTAATAGCGAATTAGAAGAAAAAAAAGCAATTGAAGTTGGTAATATTTTTAAACTTAGTACAAAATATACAAGTCCATTTAATTTACTAGCTCAAAATGGCAAGCCATTAGTTATGGGATGTTATGGAATTGGTATTACTCGCTTACTCGGAACAGTTGTTGAAGTCTTAAGTGATAACAAGGGGGTTATTTGGCCAAAATCAATCGCACCATTTGCAGTTCATTTAATCCAGATAGACGGTGGAAGTATTGACGTAGTGGAAAAATGTAGTGAAATATATGAAATTTTACAAAAAGAGAGGATTGAAGTATTATACGATAATAGAAGCGAAAAAACTGCAGGAGAAAAATTAAATGATGCCGACTTGATGGGAATTCCACTTCGGATAGTGGTAAGTCAAAAGACTTTAGCAGCTAATAGCGTTGAAATTAAAGCAAGGGTGGAAATGGAGGCTTCTTTGGTTAAAATAAATGAACTAGTTAACTATCTAAAGAGAAATGTTTAATAAAATTTTTTCAGGATTATCTCAAGACATAGCTATTGATCTTGGCACTGCTAACTGTCTTGTCTATGTTAGAGGTAGGGGAATAATTCTTTCGGAACCATCTGTTGTGGCTATGAATAAAAAAAATAGTCAAGTTTTAGCTATCGGACGAGAAGCAGAGAAGATGGTAGGAAGAACACCAGGGCATATAGTTGCCATAAGGCCTCTTGTGTCGGGAGTCGTTTCTGATTTTGAAGTAACAGAGCAAATGCTACGCTATTTAATTGATTGTTCAAGACATGATAATTTTACGCTTTTTAAACCAAGAGTAATTATTGGAATTCCTTCTGGGGTTACTGAGGTAGAAAAAAAGGCAGTAATTGATGCCGCAAAATCTGCAGGAGCAAGAGAAGTTTTTCTTATCGAAGAGCCGATGGCATCGGCCATAGGTGCCAGAATGCCAGTTAATGAACCAGCCGGAAACTTTG
>JALNZJ010000006.1 GCA_023229485.1 bacterium
TGCTTTTTATTTTTTCTATTTTCGCTACTATTTTTTACATTCTTTACGGATTGCTTTTTATGGTTAGATTTGTCTATCTTTAGTGGTTAATAGTATTGTCTCCGGTAGCTCTAGCTTCACGAATATTTCCAAGTAATGAAATTATCGGGGAAATTTTGCCGGCACAATGCCAATGGAATACTTGGAAAAAAGATTTTCTTAATTGGGTATTTATTGGAGTTCCTGCTGCTTTTAGCATTTACTTATCCGAAACCATGATGGCTGCAATTGTTGCAAACCCTGATGTAGTTACAAGTTCTCCAAGCGGATTTTTAGGAGGAACTCTTACCTTAATTTTTTCATATTTTGTTGCAATGGCGGTGATGGTGATAGGGTTCTTTATGACCGTTAGTAAAGGTGGAAATGCCGGAACAAAACTTGGAGGAGTTGCTAGTTCAATAGGTAGAGGGGCATGGACTAGAACAGGAGGAAAGGTGACCGATTTTGCAAAAAATCAAACAGTCGGAAGAGTTGATAGCCTTGGACGTGGAATAGCTGACGGCTTCTCAGAAGGAGCTGCGGCTGCAAGGAGCAAAGCTGCAGGAGATGGTAAAAAGGCTGGAATCGCAACTCAAATAAGAGGTGGGCTTACTGGATCGGTTAGAAGAGTAAAAGAATCTCAATTCGGGGATGCTGACAAAAAAAGAAATGCTGATAAAGCAGTTTCCGATAAGCTTGAAGCAGAATATGCAGATAAAGTAAAAAATTATACCAAGACAGAACAAGATACTGTTCTTGCTAGGACGGACTCTTCCGAGGAAACAAAATATGAACAAAATGCGATTGTCCAAGACCGAATAACTAAAGGAAAGGCAACTGAAAGCGACCTTAATTTTGCTTTTATTAATGCTAATGGAACTAAAAAAACAAGGAATGCAGCAGCTATAGAGCTAGCAAAAAGAGGTGAGGTTAAAGATAATCATCTCAAAGACATTTTTGATAATCCCCAAAATTATGACTACTCTGCAAAAAATTCTGTAATACAGTCAATGATAGACTCAGGAAATCTTGAAGAAAGCAAAGTTATTGATATTCTCAATAGTCCCGATGATTTTGATGCCAAGATACGAAACACTATGATTCAATCATTGATAAAAGAAAAATCTGTAAAATCAAGTTATATCAATAATATCCTTGCCGATCCAAGTAAAATAGATACAAAAACAAAAGGCGAGATTATGTTATTTATGCCAGAAACTATTCCATTGCTAGATGCTGCAAATAGAAACGGAAGGACAGACGAAGAAATGATTGCCGATACTGTAAAAAAAATGTCACTAAAACAACAAAATGCAATTAATCCTGAAAGTGTGGCAAAAAATGGTGCTATCTTAACTGGGATTGGTAATAAAAATCAGGTTAAGGCAATTTTAAATCAACTACCTGAAGATGTTGCAAAAAATTTGCAAGTAGACAGTCAAAATTTAATGCTTGCTAAAAAAATAGCAAAGGGAAAAGTTCCGGCTGGAACCAGTGGAATGGATATGTCCGAAGCCCAAAGAATTGTTGACGATGATAAAAAATCAACAAACGCAATCAAGGCAAGAATGGCAAAACTACAAGCAATTCTAAGAAGTACTGGTTCGTCAGCCGAACAAAAAGCTTTGGCAACAGAAGAATTAAAAATTCAGATAGAAAAAGTTGCCGAAAGAAGAAGAAACATTAGGGGAAAAATTTAGAATATGAAAAATAACATTTTTAAAAATCCTTCTTCGTCCGATCTAGAATTTATAGAGGAAATTGTCACAAAACATAAGTTGGAAGATCAATTTTTGACTGAATTGGAAGAAGAAGACAGAAAGTTGATAGAAGCAGCTTCTTCTATTCCCGAAAAAGCCGCTCTTAAATCTTTTTTTCATGATATTTTCCCATATACGGAAAAATTATGGGAGGAAATTTTTCTTATTATAAACAATAAGATTCCTCTTAATTTAGTTGCTTTGGATTTTTCAAAAAGATCTGGGCTCCCTATTGATACCTGTAATCTAATCGCCCAAGACCTTTCAAGTAATCCTACTATTCAAAAAGAAATTAGTGCTATTAGAATTGAAGAAGATTCCCCGACGTATGATGAATATACAGAATTCCCTGAAAGCCAAGAGGATTTGCAAGAAATCCAAGATGAAGAAATTGTATCAGAAATTAAGAAAAAATTAGAAACAGGAGAGATGGTGAATCCAGAGAAAAAGAGCGGTGGACTTGGACAAGAATTATTTTAATATTTTTGTATAAAAAAAGAGTTAAAAAGTATTTAATACAATTTAACTCATTGAACAATATTCTTAATATTATTATAATCTAACCCCCGTTCTTCGAACGCATCCTGTGCGTCCTCATCAAAAACTCCATTCTCTTTGAAGAACTTCATTGTTTCTTCAGGAGAAAGACCCCTCATATTTAATGCCAGTAGAGCTTCTTCGGTGAAGCTCTCTTTTGTATTTTTTGAGGCCTTGTTTTTACCCTTGACTGGGCTTTCTTCTGGTGTTGGTGGTTTCGAAGTTAAAAAAGGTGCATTTTCGACCACTTTGCTTGCGAGAAGTGCCTGAAATACGCTGCTTGCAATTCCTCCACTGCCACTATCGTTGGTCTCAAGCTGGTAATATCCGCCTTGACCAAGCTTATAGCCTGTCAGTGCTTTTTCGATACAGAACTTCCATAGTTCTGAATATTTTTTTTCCAACTCAGGAGAGTTTTGGATTGCAAAACCAATGTCTGCAGCAGACAGCGTTGTGTTAGCAAAGAATATTCCCTTGGCAACATCCACAATTTCTGCTACTCGAGCATTGCTATTACCAGCAGCAATTAATTCTGCTGCTTTTTTTTGCCCTCCTGCTCGAGTGACCGTTGTTTCGGCGTACGTATTCGCCTCAATCAACTGAGCCTCTCTATCTCTTTCGGCTAAAAACTTCCTTTTGTTGGCTTCTTTATCCTTTGGCTCTATATCTATTATTCCGATGGAATAACACACAAGAGCATAGTCATCTTTAAAGCTAGCTATAATTTTATCCGCTGCTTTCTCTTTTAGCCCGTTGAAAATTTTTTGGCCAAATTCTTCCCGAACAGCAGTTTTCGATATAGTGGTGTTAAACAATTCATCATATGAAGTTCGGAGAATTTCATCTCTTATTGCCACCCTTATTTTACTCGTCACTGTCCCAAGAGGATTTTTTATCCCAAAGGCAAATTTCATTGCATTTTCAGCAGTAACTTGAGCCACCACGATAAAATGTATTGTAATAGGCTCTCGACTGATAGCTGTTTCAGCATCAACTACCTGGCTGGCGTAACTATATATCTTCGTCGATATATAATTAACAATCCTTTCGGGGTGTTCAATTAGTTTTACCCCCTTTTCGGTCTGTTCAACCGAATACCATTTTTCAAACGTTACCGATAGTATTTGTTTGAATGGGTATAATCCAACCCATCTCCATCCGCCGAACAAACCGTTTTCATCTAAGGTTTTTATTGGTTTTCCATTATATCCTATAAACTTAACCGTAGACGGCTCAATAATTGTAGTGAAAATATCTTTTGGAGCCCAAAGAACATAGAACGAATAAAATATTGTAAAAATAAATCCTACAGAACACAAAATAAAAAATAATATATTTATTCCTGCAAGTCCTGCGACAACTAATACATTACTGATCAATATCCATGCCAGAATAGGGGATGCAATAATCGCAAACCCTTTCCCAATTAATTTCCCGTTTTCTTCCATTTTTTCTTCCTCTTTTTTTTAATTTTCAATGTACACAATCCTAAACCTTAGGATGCTTATATTATAAAATATAATAAGATATAAGTCAACCCTAATTGCCCTAAATTCTAGCCTTAGGCGAGGTCCGACCTGAGGTCGGACCTCGTACTGATTCGTTTTGATTTTTTGATAAAAAAAGAAGCCTTTAAGTTTGCTTAATGGCTTTTGGAATTTCAATTCTCCTACCCTGAGAATTGCTTGTTGATTGGTATCGAATAGAGGCCAATGCCTTATCCTTTACCGTCCCGATGAGCACGAAGTTTTCGCCGTCTAAAAGCAAGTATGCTTTTTTAACTCCGTCTGGCGAAACCTTATTTGGCTTTCGACAATTAACCAAATGAGCAAGAACAACCTCATAAACTTGCTCCGGATTGTTCTCCAGTTCTCTCCTCAGGTCATATTTTTCATATGCCTGCGAGGGAAAAGGGTCACGAACACTTTTAGTCTCCTTGGTAATCAATTTCCAGGCAAGACTAAGGATGTCTTGGACATCCAAACCCTTTTGTTTTACATAAAACAAAACTACTCGAATAATGGCCAGCACGATAACCGTGTTTTTTTCGGCATCGATTAAAAACATCGGCAATCCAGCCATAAATATTTTCCACCCGGTAATAAAATAGCTAAACATTGACCGAGTGGCTTCAAGATAGCCGCTAATCAAGGAAAGAACCATGACAGCTATGGCAATCTTTATTAATACCTTTCTCATACTTTCTTCGGTTTGGTAAGCAGTCAATACCGCTATTCCATAACCAAACCCTATCAGTAGCCATAAATTAATAATAGCCCTGTCGGAATATTTTCCTCCGAAAATCAAGAGAAAAATACTCAAACTTACTAATAAAATAGCTACTGCTACGCTGATTCTTTTCCACATTTTGTACCTCTCAAAAATGCTAACTAAAATATAAATCGTTAAGTGCTTTCAGTCAACTATTTTTACCACCACTGAGTGGTTAGTGCAAAAAAAGAAGGCTTTTTGTTTAGCCTTTTTATATCATCTTTTAGCTCCAGAGGAAACTATAAAATATAAAGAAAATAAAATTATTATTCCCATTATCGCCATTCCGATTATCCCCCCAAAGAGGGTAGTGAAATGCCCAGCCGCCATTTCGCTGAGAAGATAATCGGTACTATAGATGTCACCACTCATTCCTGTCCGCTTCTCGGCCAGTGACACCATAAGAAACCCGAAGAGCGAGAAGATGATCAAAATAAGGGTAATAACGGCAATTGCCTTTATGTTTTTCACCAATATTACCAACCCTCCTCCTATTAATACTCCCAACACAAAAGGGAGTATCCAAAAGCCAAGAATTGTGGCGATAATCAGAATGAACATCAAGGCGATTATTTTCCACACCCCCTTTATTTCCCCGATAGCAATTAATATCCAGCAGATCGCAAAAATAATAGTTGCGATATGGGCGGCTGTTTCTCCTCCTTTTCCTCCCACAAAAATGGCATGGGCAATACTTCCCACGAGACCAAGAAAGGCTAAGGAATAATAATGATTCCTAATCCAATTCTTAGCACCATTTACTATTCTTTCGAACATTTTTAACTCTCCAACTCTCAAATACTACAATAAACTATATTAATATATTTGTCAATGTCTGGACACGAGTGCAAACACTTGGTAAAATAAGATTATTATGGAACAAGAATATTCAAAAGATTTTTTTTGGGACACATACAAAAAACTTCCCGAAGACCTCAAAGAAGCTTTATTTTCTGATAAGAATAATGAGGTTGTTGGACACATCTGTGCCCAAGCAGGACTAGACGAAGAACAAACCGCTGGTATAGCAAAATTTATCGGTAGGGTACTGATGGGACTATTACCATTGAGTGAATTTCCGATTATCATTGAATTAGAATTAAATATTAAGCAAGACCTAGCAAGTCAAATAAATCGACAAGTTTATATTTCGGTTTTTAAACACTTAAGGGTATCCTTAAATAAAATAAACGATGCAAATTTTGGCTATGTTGATTTATTTACATCTGAAAGTGATGGAAAAGAAGAAGAAAAAAGAAGGGAAGAGATAAGACAACCAGATTCGTTTATTAAAAAGAATTCTTTTGAAATGAAAACAATTGCCGAGTTTCCAAAGCCTTCTACTGCTCCAAGTGAAATAAAAAATGAAAAAATAGAAAAATCTCAAACACCCACCCAAGTCAATGAACCCCCCTTTTCCTATGCCGAACCGTTGCCAGTTGTAGAAATTGAGAAAATAGAAAATCCAGATACCTTAGTTTCTGCTCCAGAAAAAACATCTGTCGAAGAAAAAAAAATAGAAAAACCAATACCTAGTGCTCCAAGTCGCAATGCTTTTGAACAAGAGCTCCAAAAAGATATTAATTTTCCTGAGATTCCAATGCCATTAGAAGTAGGCCCGATTCCAACAATTACCATAGAAGCGGATGGAATAAAAAAAGAATCTATTCCATTACAAGAAGCTTCTCCTAATGTATCAATTCCTCCTATTTCATCAAATGTTTCCAAAAATCTTGAGACCCCTAATGTTTCTGAGGTTCCAAAAGAAATATCCACCCCATCTTCAAAAGCTCCAATAGTCCCAACTGATATTGATTCTTCAAAAGTAAAAATAGACGAATTCCCAAAAAATCCTTTCCCAAGTCCTGATCCCGCTAGTCAAAGTAAAGACCCTTACAAAGAAACACCAATATAAATAAAAATTTATGCAGGTTCGCGTACCACAATTTATTGAACATGACCCAAAGCTTTTAGGCCCCTTTACCCTTAGTCAAACTCTTTATGTTGGAGCAGCCCTATTTGGAACTTTTATTCTTTATCTTTTAATTGGCCAAAAGAATTTTTTTCTTTTTTTATTTTTATCTGGTCTTTTGTTTGCAATTGCTATCTTTCTAGCTTTTTATAAAGTGGAGGGACTTTCGATTCCTTATGTTATAAAAAATTCTTTAGATTTTAATATGAAAACGAAGTTATATATTTGGAAACGAAAAGAAATTCCTATTTATATTTCTCTTGAAAAGAAAAAAGAGGAAAAAGAGGACCCTTCTAAAAAATCTCCCTTAAAGATGACACAGAATGGAAGTATGGATAAGCTAATGAGAAAAATAGATTTCGAAAAATAATTCCTATTCTCATTCCAGCTATTCGCTTATAAAGGATTAAAAAATACCTAAACATTAATTACCAAGACTACTTGCTAAATAATAAATATGTCCACCCCAACACAAGATTTTATTCAAATAGAACAAATCAGAGAAGGCACTATCGTAATGAGGGATGCCTCAATCAAGGGGGTACTTGCAGTATCTTCTCTTAATTTTGCATTGAAGTCAGAAGAGGAGCAAGAGGCAATAATTTATAATTTTCAAAACTTTTTAAACTCTCTAGATTTTTCTTGCCAAATACTCGCTACTTCAAGAAAGCTAAATATTACAGGATATATAGAAAAAATTAAAGAACTGGAAAAGTCTCAATCAAATGAGCTTCTTCGAATGCAAACAGTTGACTATAGAAAGTTTATTGAGGAATTGGTTTCTGGGGGGTCTATTATGAATAAAAATTTTTATGTTATTGTTCCGTATTATCCTCTTGTAGAAATTAACATGGCTTCAGAACAATACAAGGCAGCAGCAGAACAAGCTGCACAAGGAGACCTTCTCGGAACAATTGGAAGGACGGGAAATGCAGAAAAAAAAGATGAAAAACAAGGAGCTCCTTCAATGCCTGTTCCAGAAAATCCAAGTCTAAAACAAGTAAAAGTAATAACTGCAAAGCTTACTGAAAAGCAATTCCAAACAGGAAAATATCAAATGAAGCAGAGGATGGAATATGTAAGCCTTGGACTTCGTCGTTCTGGATTAAAAGCTGCTGCTCTTGGTAGCGAAGAATTGATAGAGTTGTTTTGGGCCTTTCATCATCCAAAACAAGCCGAACAAGGATATTACCCTCAAATACCACCAGAACTAATTACTTAGATAAATAAGATAAAATAAATAAAATGGGTTTTTTTGGAGGAAAAAAAATACAAAAGTTGTATGATCAGGAAGTGATGGATATTAAGGATATTATTGCTCCTGCTTCAATAGAAATAGAACAAAACCAAATTCTTTTAGAAGAAAAATATACTAAAACTTATTTTGTTTTTTCTTATCCAAGATATTTAAACATGGGATGGTTATCTTCTGTTATTAATATGGATATCACTTTTGATTTATCCTTCTTTTTTCATCCCATAGATACTGGTACTGTCTTAAAACAACTAAGCAAAAGCGTAACCGAAGTTCAATCCGAAATCATAGAAAGACAAGAAAAAGGACTTATTCGTGATCCTGTTCTTGAGACTGCCTTTCAAGATCTTGAAGAACTTAGAGATAAGTTGCAAACTGCTCAGGAAAAAATGTTTAAATTTGGTCTTTATATAAATATTTATGCAGAAGATAAAAAAGCTCTAGAAATAATCGAAACAAACCTAAGGTCATTACTTGAATCTCGTCTTATATATATAAAACCCGCTTTATTCCAACAACAGAATGGATTAATATCCTGTATGCCATATTGTAACGACTTGCTCCAAATCCATAATACTTTAAATACAGGAGCGTTAGCTAGTATATTTCCTTTTATTTCATTTGACTTAAGTTCGAACGAAGGAATTCTTTATGGAGTAAATAAACACAACAGCTCCTTGGTTTTGTTTGATCGTTTTAGTATGGAAAATGCCAATATGGTTATTTTTGCCAAGTCTGGTTCTGGAAAATCATATACTGTCAAATTAGAGGTTTTACGATCGCTTATGATGGGAACAGAATGTATTATTGTTGACCCTGAAAACGAATATAAGCCTCTTGTTGAAGCGGTCGGAGGTTCTTTTTTTCACGTTTCCATAAGTTCTGAAAATCATATCAATGCTTTTGATTTACCAAAACCGATGGAGGATGAGTCTGCCGAAGATGTCCTGCGAAATAATGTCATTAACTTAGTGGGACTTATGCGTATTATGCTTGGCGGACTGACTCCCGAAGAAGATGCTATTATGGATAGAGCTCTTACAGAAACATATGCGGCTAAAGATATTACCCCTACATCTGCTCCCGAAAACTGGAATCGTGATATTCCAATTCTGTCTGACTTAGAATCAGTTTTAGACGGAATGCAGGGTGCGGAATCATTGACTGAACGTCTTCGCAAATACACCAAAGGAACATTTTCTTCTTTCTTTAATAGTAAATCAAATATTCAAATGGACTTGCCTTTAGTCGTTTTTGGAATAAGAGATATGGAAGATGAGCTTAGGCCAATTGCTATGTTTATTGTAATGAGACATATTTGGAACGCTGTTAGAACTACCTTTAAACGTCGTATAATGATTGTGGATGAGGCTTGGTGGATGATGAAAGAAGATAATGGTGCTTCGTTCCTTTTTGGTATGTGCAAAAGAGCTCGTAAATACTGGTTAGGGGTGACAACTATTACTCAGGATGTATCCGATTTTATGAGATCTGAATATGGAAAACCAATTATCACTAACTCTTCAATCCAATTATTACTAAAACAGAGTCCTGCCACCATTGATTTAATTCAAGAAACTTTTAATTTAACTGATCAAGAGAAATATCTATTACTTGAAACTCCAGTAGGTGAGGGGATATTCTTTGCCGGACAAAAACATGTTGCTATTAGTATTGTCGCTTCTTATGCCGAGCATCAAATAATTACTACCAATCCAGAAGAAATTGCCAAGATTAGAGCCCAGAAAAAATTAATTCCGATAAAAGAATGATTTTATCCGCTAATTTAGCGGATTTTTAATAATTGCTTTAATTTTATTTATACTATAAAATAAATTAAAGATTATTCTAAGACTAAAGAATTTAAATAAAAATAAAATTCAAAAAAATGGAGAATTTTAAAGCCTCAAATGAAAATATTGAAACTCCTTTAGCTGGCAAGAAAATTGATTTTGATTGGGAAGAGATAAAAAAGGGAATTCTTGAATCAAAAGGATTAGACCAAAACACAAACCAAGAGAAAATAGAAGCTATTCCTGTAATTGAACATAAAATAGAAATTCCTAAAATAGATGAGGAAGACTCTCTTGAAGAAGAATCAATGGATAGGCGTTCATTTTCCGAAATAGTAGATTCTCAACAAGTGAATGAAGCAAAAAATGAAGTAGAAGAAATGTTTAGCACTTTTTCTGGAGAAACCGAAGTTCCGAAAGAATTTTTACAAAAGCAAGAGAACGATGCCGAGTCTTGGAATAGACCTTCTGGAACAGAAATAGGGTTTGACGAGAAAGAAGGAAAAGAAGAAATGTTTATAAATCCTCCTGCTTATTTTGAAATACCAAAAGAACCAAAACTTCTTGAATCTGAAGATCAAGAAGAACTAATAAACAGACCTATCGAAAATATTAGAATAGAAGAAGTTAAAGCTCTTGAAGGTCAAGAAGAACTAAAAAGCAGCAAATCGACAGAGGTGCCCGTAGATATTAATATTACCGAAAAATCTCCTCCTCCAAAGCCTATTCCTTCAAAAAATGAAGTTGTTGATACACCAGAAATAATTAATATATCGAAATCTTCCGAATCGCCACCAATCGCTGAAATTCCAAAAAATGAAATTCCAAAGCCAATAGAGAAAACTGAGGAAGAAAAGCTAGTCGAACAATTAAAAGAAAGGTTGGAAGAATTAAAAATTCAAATAGAGAAAAAAGAATTGGAGATTAATAATATTGTTCCAGGATTATTAAGTAAATTTGGGTTGTCTGAAAAATCAAAAAAGAAAGAACTTTTATTAAAAGAATTAGAAGAATTAGAAAAGGAAAAATCTGATATTGAAAAAAAATTAGGAATAACTCCATCAACTAAAGAAAAAAAAATAAAAACTTTTAGAGAGAAATTCGCTGAAAAGGTTTATGATTTTATTAGGGGGAAAAAAGAAGAAACGAAAATAAGCTTTGAACAACTTCCTCCAGAGAAAAAAATTCTTTTTACAAAATTCATAAGTCTTGCCAAAGATAGAAGAGTTCAAGTTGCTGTAGTCGGTGCTGTTATTTTAGGAGTTTCTGTAACTGTCCCTCCCGTTGGAGGAGCTGCTTGGCTTACTCATGGATTAGTCACTGGATTTTTACCAGCGGAATATGGAGTTGGTCTTATATATACTGGAATTGCTACAGGAGCGGGAACACTTGGAGCCAGCGGAGTTGGCTCGGCAATATTACGTAAAATAATTGAAAATCGAAAAAAGGGTGGCAACAGAGAAATGTTAACAGAAGAGGAGGTAGATAAAGTTAAAAGTGCTACCGAAAAAGAAATTACAGAGCAAAAAGAAAAAGTACGGTTATTATTAAAAAATGCTAATATAGCTAAAGAAAAATATACCGAAAGTGAAACCCTAGCAAAGTCTGGCAAGCCAGAAGATTTAGAAAATGCAGTAGTTGCTAAAAAAATTTTTGAAGACACTTTTTTACTCTGGGGGAAAGAAATGTATTCTTTAGCAGAAAAAACGAGCAAATCTCCTAACGAGATAATCACAGAAATGTTTGTAAAAAAGCCAGAAACGCCTGAAATTAAAAATATAAAAAGGGATTTACTACAAAAGCTTAAAGATGAAACTGATTCTGCTTTTTCTGCTAAAAAAACTATAACTAATACAGATAGTGTCGCTTCAAAAATTGGAAAAATAACTGAAACGTCTCCAGAATTATCTTTGAATGAAAAATTAAATTTAATCAAAGGGTCTAATAGTTTTGATACATTATATTCTTCGCTTGAAAGATTATCCGAAGAGGGAATTGACCCTGAAGCAATCAAAAACGACGTTGAGCATATTAGAGAAATAATCAGGACTTCAAGTAAGGAGAGAAAAGAAGCCGAATTTATGGCGGATTGCTTTACTGGAGATATTAGTGAACAAGATAAAAAAAGGGAATTTGAACCAAAAATAAGTATTCCAGAAAGATACGGAATTAATGATAAGATTAACTATTTACTAAAAAAGGAAATCCTCGAAACTAAAAAAGAAATACTTCCTGTAGAAGTAGCACTAGAAGTGCCAGAAACAAGGATAATTCCAACAAAAGAAAGCAAGCCAGAAGTTCTTAGTACCTTTGAGGATCTTTATGAAAGAATAAAGGAAAGGCCAGACAAAGATCAGATTATTAAAAAAATCGAAAGCATTCGACAATTAAAAAAAGAGGGTGGGGGCGTTAACGAAATGCTGACACTTTTTGTTACACTTCCAGAAGAATACAAAGCTACTGTTACGGACGCATTAAAAAAAGATAACCTTCCAGAAGAAGGAATAAGAGATTTTTCAAAAATCAATAGCTTTGATCAGCTTTATAAAACTGGCTTAACCGAAGACGAAAAAGCTGATATAAGATTAATAAGATTAGGCCAAAAAACCCCTAATATCTTAACCCAAGATCTAAAAAAGAAGGTTTCAGAATTAATTAATCGAGATACTCAAGTAATATCTGAAGCAAGTGATTTGTCTTCTCTCTACAAGGCTATTGATATAATTTGCAGGTCTTCTGATACTCAAAATGCTTTTAGCTCGATAAAAATCAGAGAAAGTATTCAAAACTATCTTCATCCTAGTCCTCAATATTATGATCAAAAAAAGACACTAGAAGAAATTCCAGAAATATATGGAATAAGAAAAAAAGTATTGGAGTTGACTAAACAAGAAGAAGAAACCGAAAAGCCTTTAACAAAAATCGCCATTGAAAAAAATCCAGAAGTGTTATTGGAAAATAATATCGAAAAAAAATCTGTCCCTGAAAGAATAGCTAAAATTGTTTCCACAAGCGAACAGCCTAAAAAAGAAGGAGGGGAGGTAGATAAGTTAGAAAAAATACTTACAGAAACCTCTAGTGTTGAAGAATTTAGAAATGCGTTAAATGAACTTGGAGAAGATGGAGATGCCTTGAGTAAACTTTTGGAAGAAAAAATAAACGGAAACGATGATATTAAATATACGAGTTTTCCAGAAAAACACGGAATACAAGCAGCCGCAATAAGAATAGGAGTAGAAAAAATGTAAAATAATAAAACTAAAAAGAAGGCTCTCGGCCTTCTTTTTTAATATATAAGAGACTATTCTATTATTGGCGAGATGATGATTTTCCTATCCTCTCCAACCCCAACGCTTTCTACTTTTACATCAAGCCTATTTGCGAGCTCGGTATGGACTACTCTACGGTCAAAAGGAGATGAAAGAGGTAATTCCTTTGAGACCCCTATCGTCACCACCTTATCGGCTGTTTCTTGAGCTAACTCTCTTAAATAGTTTTCTTTATTTTTTTTATAATTATCAATATCAAGATTCAAAAATATTTCCTGTTCGGTATTTTTTTTAATCAGTTTTCGTAAAAGTAATTGTATATCAGCAAGGACTAATCCTTGTTTTCCAATAAGCATTTGTGCCTCTAGTGTCTTTATGTTTACAGTCAAGAGAGGTAATTCATCTTCCTTTTCTTTTCCTTTTAAAGAAATGTGCTTAATTTCAGCTGAAAATCCTGCTCGATTGAAAAAATCAACTATTATATCTTCAATATTTTTAAGTTCTTCTTTCATGTCTTTTCTTCTTAATTTTTATGATTTTTTAATACCTAAACAAGAAATTATTTCTTTTTGTAAATTATTTTCTGCTCATAGATGCTCAAAAGACTACTAACCATCCAATATAATGCCACTGCGGAAGGTAAATTAAATAAAACAATAAAAGTAATACCAGGAACTAAAAAAGTCATCTGTTTTTGCATAATATCTTGAATTTCTGGTTCCTTTTTTACCCCATCTTCGATTTTCTTAACAGGAGCATTTGTTTTTATCTGATAATATTGTACCAAGGCTGTCAAAATTGTTAAAGGGATGCTTGGGTGGGATAAGTCAACCATATTAAAAAATGTCGGATTAATAGACGACTGTAATGAAACGAATGAATAAAGAGAGAATTTTATTTTTTCAAGATCAAATCCCACCAAAAAAACTTGGAATAAGGCCCAGATAATAGGTAGTTGAATAAAAAGCATTCCGATGCCAGCGAATGGATTGAATTTATGAAGCTTATAAAGGCTCATGACTTCGATTGCCATTCTTTGTTGATCGTCCTTGTATTTTTCTTGAAGCTCTTTTATTTTTGGCTGGATTTCAGCCATTTTCTTTTGAGATTCAATAGCTTTACGATTCATTGGATGAGTTACTACCTTGACCAGTACTGTAAGTAAGATAACCGCTACTCCAAAATCTTTGATAAACAAATAAAGCAATACTAAAATATTAAGCATTGGCTGATAGAGAACTGCGTTAAAAAAAGCACCAATAAATTCAAACATATTTTTAATTTATTAAAAGCCCATTTTTACCTAAAATAAATTCTATTTCTTTTTTTATTTCGGTTAAATCTTTTTCCTTTGCCAAATTTAAAACAATAAAAACCAGATCATAGCCTGGTTTTATCCTGGCTATATTAAGTCGGACTGCTTCACGAAATAGACGCTTTGTCCTATTCCTTTCCACTGCCTTCTTAGATACTTTTTTACTAACTATGAAGCCAATCCTACTATCAAGGCTTCCCGTTTCAATAGTTTTCAAAAAGAAATACCTAGCCTTGGTTGTTTTTCCCTTGGCAAAAATATTCTCAAAGTCTTTCTTTTTTTTGAGACGATTTTTTAAGGGCAACATTTTATTTTATTTATAAAAAAATAAATAAGATTGTTTTTTAACAATCTTAAACAGTTAGTTCTTTTCTTCCTTTTTGTCTTCTTCTACTCAAAAGCTTTCTTCCACCGACACTATTTTTCCTTGCAAGAAAACCGTGTGTTCTTGCTCTTTTCTTTTTCTTTGGCTGATAAGTTATACTCATAGCAATCAATTAATTTTTGATAATTAAACGTATAGTTAATATACCAAAAATCTAGTAAAAGTCAACAATAAAGAGAAGCGGGGTATTATACTTTATGGCAATCTTGTTAAATAAAATTGCATCTCAGGAAAAATTTAATGAATTGCCTTTTGAAAAACAACCTCAATGGTGTAGTTTTAAAATTAAAAATATGGAATATATTTAAAAATATTTCTTGCTAGTTATCAAGAGTTATCCACAGTTATCCACAGTTTTGTCCACACCTTAAAATGTTCTATTTTTCAAAAATTCCACCCCTCTATTCGCTAGTTTTATCCGCTTTTTTAACAAGTTATCCACACCCTTTTCACATTCCCTAAATATTTTCTAATTATAAGAAC
>JALNZJ010000093.1 GCA_023229485.1 bacterium
CAGCCAACCTCGCCTCCTCTACTCCCTCGGGAGAAAGATCAACATCTGTCCACCCAGTAAAAATATTCTCAGCATTCCAAAGGCTTTGACCATGCCTTACTATTACTAATTTATACATTTTATTTTTTCTTAATAATTATGCTTAATTTTTTAAAAATAATTTGCCTTCTTTCTTTATCTCGCAATACAGTAAAAAAAGCGGGAAAGAGAGAAACTACAATAATAACTACGACTACTGGCAAAATTATTTTATCTGCATCGGGAATAATCTTACCAAAATAATATCCCATATAAGGAAGCGATATCGTCCAAATCAATCCACCAAAAATATTATAAATAAAAAATTTTTTATAGCCAATTCTGCCCACTCCCGCCATTACTGGAGCAATCGTCCGAATAATTGGCAAAAATCTTGCTAAAATAATAGTTTCGCCTCCATACTTTTTAAAATATTTTTCAGTTCTTTCAATATGTTTCTTGTCCAGCCAGAAGGAATTAGTCTTTGTAAAGATTCTTGGCCCGAACTTCTTTCCCAAGTAATAACCAAATCCATCGCCAATAACTGCTGCGAAAAACGAAACAATTATAACTGTTTCCAAATTAAGGAATCCAGTCGAAGCCAAAAATCCAGCCGTAAAAAGTAAACTATCTCCAGGAAGAAAAAACCCCAACAGGATTCCAGTTTCCGAAAATATCACAAGGGCTAGTCCAACATATCCCGCACTTTCAATTATCACTACCGGATCTAAAATATTCATTCTTTTTCAATTTATAACTTCCCTGTCTAATTATTTCAAAACTATTATTTTCCAAAGAGACAATAGTCGAGGCTTTACCTTTAATTTTTCCACCATCAAGATAAGTTACTGAATCTCCAAAATATTCATAAGCCTCACGGACAATTTCCGCTGGCACCTTACCCTGAGTGTTCGCACTCGGAGCTACAATCGGCCCAGCAATTTTTATTAATTGAGTAAGCCATTTATTGTCAGGAATCCTAAAAGCTAATAATCCTGTACCTCGATGCAAGTAACTGAATTTCTTTTTGTTACAAGGAAAAGTAACTGTTATCTTTTGCGGCCAAATTTTTTTCAGCCAATCACTCTTTTTGTTATCTAACTTAACTCCAAATGCTAATAAATCATCAAGCGAAGAAATAAGAATAATAAATGGCTTCTCCAAATTTCGCCCTTTTAAGTCATATAAATTTAAAACGGCTTTTTTATCAAGAGCAGGAGCGGTAATACCATAGATAGTATCGGTCGGTAAAACAACAGCCCTTTTCAAAGAATACGCAGTTTTTACTATATTAATTTCTTTCTTTCCAAAAACTATTTTGCTCATTGCTATGATTATAGCAAATAATTAAAAAGAATCTAGCCAAAAAAAATCAAGGTTTAGCAAAACCTTGTCTTACGAGAATAATTTGAATTATCACTTCCAAGTAATTCATGATACTTTTTCGAACCTCTTTTTTTAAAGCCTTTGGTCAGCTTTGGATCGATTCTTCCTATTTGGCTGATTGCCTCTTCCATGTACATTTTCTCTCCAAATATCTATATAATTATATCTCACTAATTTCAATAAAAATCAAGAGAATAACTCACAGCATTGTCATTTTTTGCAAAAAAAGAGAGGCTTTTTGTTTCGCCTCATTATATCAGCAGAGCTTCTGCGTATTTTGCAATCACTGGTAATGCCAGTAAATCGCTTTTACGCATCGCCTCATAAGCTCTATTCGTCTCACGAATCTGTCTCGAAGACAAATCAATTTTTCCTCGAGAATTCACGACCGACCTTTCTGCCACGACAGGTTCCGAACGGACGTTCAGGATTGGCTTTACTGCAACAGTAGATCTAGTCTTTGGCCGATAGTCCAATCCATCAGCCTTCATCTGTGCGATAACGACAGACTCCCTGACACTATCCTGAGAATCTTTCGGCAGAAAGATTGTCTTCATATTTGACACCATATCAATATACTAAAATAAAAAGCTTATTCTGTCAAGACTTTTATCCATCCACCTAAATTCTTTCCAAATCGATAATTTCATCAATACGAATTTTTTTCACAAAATCAGGAACGTGGCTCACAATAATCATTGCCCCTTCATATTTATCTAATGCTTGGGCAATAATTGGCAAATGACGAAAATTAATATGGTTTGTTGGTTCATCCAAAATAAGTAATCCAGGTTTTTGCATTACCAATCTTGCAAAAGAAACCAAACCTTTTTGCCCCTCAGAGAGGCTACCAATTTTTGACCTCATTAGTTCTCCCGAAATCAAAAAACCAGCAGCAATGGAACGCATCTGTTCTTCATTTAAGTTTTTTGCAACCTTAAGTAAAGAATCGAAAACAGTATCGTCAAAATTAAGAGTAGAAAAATCTTGACGATAATAGCCGATTTCAACACCGGACGCAACCGCAGCTCCCTTTGCAGTCCCCAAGGCTAGAGACTCTAGTAATGTAGTCTTTCCAATTCCATTGGGTCCGAGCAAGAGCAAATGCTCATTTTTGCGGAGTGAAATATTTACTTTCTTTGTCGTTGGTTTATGGCTCTTGATAACCGAAAGAGATGAAATGTACATTAACTCTCCACCAATCCCCTCTTGTATTGGAATCTTAAAAGGCTTGATAGTCTTATCCTCCCTTTTAAGCTCAACTTTGTTTTCCTCCATTTCAGATGCTTTATCTCTCATCCTTTTTGCAACCATCCTCATCTGGCCCCCTTTATTAGCAAAAAAATTAGCCTTATCTCTATTTTCTTGGATTCCTTTTGCTAATTGGGCATTTTTCATTTCCTGTTTCTCTACCTGAGCTGATATTTCTTTTACAACGTCGTAATAATTACCAACATATTGCTCCACCTTGCGATTATAAATATCCAAATAAATAACCGCCTGAGTAAAAGAGTTTAGAAAATCGGCATCATGAGAAATAACGACGCATGTTTTCTTAAAATCAATTATAAATTTTGTCAGATGGACAATTCCGTCATGGTCCAAATTGTTAGTCGGCTCATCAAGCAAAAGTACATCAGCATCTTGGATTAATGCTGACGCAAGTAGCAATCTTGCCTGTTGTCCTCCCGAAAAAGATCCAACTGTTCTTTCTTTTGGGGCAACAAGATTCACAATCTCTAAAACATTATCTATTTTAGGATCAATGTCATAAACCTTACTAGGAAAACATTTTTCAAAAAATTCTCTCACGGTCAAAGTTAACTGATTACGAGGAATTACTTGCCTTGCAATAGCAACCGATAAATTTTGAGCAAGATGAACTTTTCCAGATTCTGGTTTTAATGCTCCAATAATTAATTGAAAAATAGTACTTTTCCCGGCACCATTTTGCCCCATTAAGGTAATTTTAGAATTTCGTCTAATAGAAAAACTAGCCTCATTAAGGACAAGTTTTTTATCGTATTCAAACGATACTTCATCAAACCTGATTATTACTTCGTTAGACATAAACCTAATTAACAATTAAAATAAGGCACCCTAGATGAGTGTCTTATTGTTTTCCTGT
>JALNZJ010000094.1 GCA_023229485.1 bacterium
GAATTATATTTGCAGTTTTTGTAGTCAGAGGAATTCTTCCTTTTATTATTGTCTGGATGACAGACCCATCTTTGTCGTTATTTCAGGTTGTTGGAGCCGCTTTCTCAAGCGACGAGGCAGTCGCAAAATCCTTAGAAACCTCAAAGCCATTATTATTACTTGGCGGAGGCTCGTATTTATTTTTAATCTTTGTTTCTTGGCTGTTTCTAGAAGAAAAAAAATATGCTTTTTGGATGGAGAAATTTATCCATAAGCAAGGAGTTTGGTTTTATGCTATTGCTTCAATTTTTACCGTTTTGATGGTTTATTTTTCAATCAAAATTAATCCAATGTTAGCCTTGGCGGGTACAATTGGCATTAGTGCATTCTTTATTACCGATGGATTTAAAAAGAATGCCGAAGAAAAGGAAAAAGAAATGATGTCAGGTAAAAGCAATATGAGTGCTTGGAGTAAAATACTTTACTTGGAGGCCATTGATGCTTCATTCTCAATTGATGGAGTTATTGGAGCTTTTGCTTTTACGATGTCTATTCCATTAATTATCCTTGGAAATGGATTGGGTGCTTTTATTGTTAGGGACTTAACAGTCAAAGGAATAGACAAAATTAGTAAGTATGTCTACCTTAAAAATGGTGCAATGTATGCAGTCGGATTGCTTGGAGCAGTTATGACATTAGAAAGTTTTGGACAAGAATATCCTTTTTGGTTTATTCCTTTATGCTCAATTCTAGTTTTGACAATATTTTTTATAATGTCTATTTTGGAGATTAAAAAAATGGAAAAAATAGGATAAGAAAAATCTAACTATCGTAAGACTAGCAAATGTTAATAAATCATTGTTCACTTATTATAGTCGTGGTATAATAATCCTAGGAGAAAATTAATTATAAGTTAAATAAAAATAAAACTATTGATCTTATTTTATATTTGAATTCCTTTGAATAGAATATAGAATAAAGACAAATGGTAAGTTATATGAATTTTGAACCTCAGTCTTGGGTATCAGCCATTATTATGGCATTTCAAAGATTATTTGAAAGTACTACAAATTTCATTCCAGACCTACTGGCAGCAATAATAATTTTTATTTTGGGCTACCTTTTATCAACATGGTTAGGAATGATTATTGCTGCGATATTTAGGATTTTTAAATTCGATAACGTTTTTCGAAAAACGGGCTGGGATCGAGCTCTTGCCCAAGCAGAAATAGAAATTAAGCCTTCGGATTTTATGGGTGCAATTTTTAAATGGATTTTTATAGTAATGTTTTTAACAATTTCAACTGAAATTATTGGTTGGACATCTTTTACAGAACTATTGAATTCAATTATTATGTGGGTACCAAATTTGATTGTTGCTATCGGTATTATGGTTGTAGCCATAGTAATTGCCGACATGCTAGAAAAAATGGTTAAGGCTGGTGTCGGAAGAATGGGAGTATCTTCAGTTAATTTTCTTGGATCTTTAGTAAAATGGTCAATTTATATTTTTGCTATATTTGCCGTACTAATTCAGCTAGGAATCGCAGTTAGTATAGTAAATACGTTAGTTATCGGTCTTATTGCAACAATTACGTTAGCTCTAGGACTTTCGTTTGGTCTTGGCGGAAAAGAAGTTGCAGGAGAAATTGTTAGAGATTTAAAACATAAGCTACTTAAAAAGTAAGCTTCAGTTAATCTTCAAGAGCCCGCTCAGTTGAGCGGGTTTTTTGTTGAATAATAACGAGGTCCGACCCCCAAAAGGGCTGGTTGGGGGAAGATACATGCCCAAACTATTGACAAATAATATTGCTATGTTATAATAATGGTATCAAGGTGAGCGGGGGAAGTGGAAAGAGAAACGAACACACGATTATTCCAATCCTTTTTAAAACCCTTACTCTGATAGGTGTCTAAGGCACTTTTATCCTAATTTCTTTAGTATAATTCGGTAAAAGCTGAATCTCATAAATTAGTGTACAGGAATTGTTAAAATCGTTGGCAATCCTGCTGAATTCTTCTTCTAAAGCAAGAAACGTCATTCGGGCAGAAGGAGAATTAAGCAAGATTGCTAAACGGAACCGTTCTTTGAAATAAAAAATTCAAATCCTTCGAATTATAGGTAATAAAATGCATAAGATTAAAAATCGTATCCATTTTATTGCCTATTGGAATAATGGGCAAGTTGCAGTAGGTCTTTTTTAAAAGACCTGCAATTTCCCATAAAAAAAGGGATAAGGAGGTAAAGATGGAAGTATTTTTTTTACCGTGTTGGTTATACGACACGGATGGGAACCGTATCGATATAGTCGATACGGACGTGCTTAAGCATGTTGATACATGCGAGCACGGAAACAGACACGGAACGGCATCAGAGTTTCTATTTGATGCTGTGTCTGTTGGCGGCAAGCCCTTTTGCTTACTAACAGGAGAGGGGCGAGTCAAGCCAGAAGATCTGGCAAGACTCAGCAAAATAACGGGGAGAGAGATAAACCCCGCCGAATTTACTTCGGAAATATATCTGCTTCGTGTCGGATACGAAAGCATGCGACACGAAATAGCCCAAATAAGGGCAACTTCCTTCTTCGCACTGGCGGAAGAGGGAGATAGCATTATCCCGTTGAACGAAGGGGAAGAGCACCTAGAGTACTGTAACGGGTACAAGGTGCTGGGAACAATATTCATGTCGGAAAGCGACTATGAATATTTGTTGCCGGAGGGGAAAATATGAAAAACCCCTCTCAATGCAATTGCTGTTCGCATTGCATTGATATTCTCCATCGATTCAAAAAAATTCGGGTGGAATGTGAGGTGCATGGTACCTGCGAAGGGAAATACCATGCAAAGCTCTGTTCTAGTTATGACAGAGTTGATTAAATCCTTAGAGCGGGATTGAAAATAAAGCTCTTTTTTTATTTCAAGCACAATCAAGTGCTTTTTTATTTTTGTAAAAATTATCGTATGTTTGTGTGCATTTCCAAAAATAATTGACAAAAGGTATATTATATTGTATTTATAGTAGTATCTCACAAAAGGAGATGGAAAAAATGGAAGAAAAGGAAGTAAAAATGGAAGTATCGTTCCTTGAAAAGATTGAAGGACTTTTTGATGCTAAGAATTATACCGAAGTTATTCGCATAATTCTAAACTTCATTGAAAATGGAGGTAAAAATCCAGAGATTTGCAATTATTTTATTATGTCCGTGCGTCTTATAAGTAATCCAAAAGACTATATCGAGTTAGCAAAGAAATTGGTTCAGGAGTATGAAGGATCTTCCGAGCTTTTTGCAATCCATATGCAACACAGTCTTGGGCGGTTACTATATGAAACAGGGGAGTATATTGAGGCTAATTCCAACTTCATGCTAGCAAATTGTCGATATAATCCAGATCATCATCAGCATCGAGCAAACAATTTGTATTATTATGCAATCAGCCTAAAAGAGCAAGGAAATATAGACTCGGCACTGCAAGTAATGAACCAAACTGTCAATCTTTGGAAGAAAGTGCTACGAAATGATCCAGAGGATAT
>JALNZJ010000095.1 GCA_023229485.1 bacterium
GAGAAAAAAGCTGAATTAATATCTAAGGAGTTGGGGGGGAGGGAAAAACAAAAGAGCGAATGGATTTTTAAGACTACGGCGGATAATGGCGATTATATTGAAGGTGTTTATTTCCCCGATACTTATCTTTTGCCGATTAATGAAACCGGAAAGCAGATATCGCAAAGAATGATAAATAGATTTAATGAAAAATTTTCTGATTATTCACAAAAATTTATTAATAAAAATATAAAATGGACAACAGCTCTAAAGGTTGCCTCAATAGTTCAGAGGGAGGCTGCTTCGAAGGATGATATGGCCATAATTGCTGGAGTTATTTGGAACCGATTGGAGCGTTCTATGAAGCTTGAAATTGATGCAACAATTCAATATATAAGAGATTCTAAACAACACTCAAATACTGAATTATGCAGAGTAAAAGATTCTATTTTTTGGAAGAATGATTTATGTTTTCAATCAAGTGTTTTTAATAATCCATTTCTTTATATAAGTAGTGGAGAGTGGTGGGGCCCGATTGTATCCGCAGATAAAAAATTGGATTCGTCTTATAATTCCTATCTTTATTCTGGGCTTCCTCTCCATCCAATATCTAATCCTGGAGTTGATGCCATTGAAGCAACTTTAAACCCCATTGAGACAGATTGCCTATTTTATCTTCATGATAGTAAAAAAAAGATATATTGTGCTAATACATATGAAGAACATTTGGAGAATATTAGTAATTATTTAAAATAAATTAGTAATAAGTGCTATAATAGAAAAAAGGTCGATTAGTTTTTTAAATTTTAAAAAAAATGGAAATCGTATCCGAAGCATTACATCAAATAGCTAAAAGTTTTATTTATAATGGGGTTATTGCTATATTATTTGGTGTTTTAATATTTATTTATCCCAATCTTTTAGGAATGTTAGTTGGAATATTTTTAGTAGTAGTAGGAATTGTGGGAATCTTTGTGGCACTAAAAATATTTAGATATTCAAAGATGAAGATATAGCCTAAGAAATAGATTAGCTAGTGCTAGTCTATTTTTTTATGATATAATGTCTTTATATTCAAATTAAATAATTATATTATGAAAAAAGTAGCGGTAATGGTTTGTAATTTTGCCTCAATAACAGAATCGATAATTGATCAGTATGGAATTACTGCAATCGTTTCTAATCTTCAGTGGCCAGAAATGGATTCTTTAGTAGGAGATAATGTTTTTCAAAAAATGAGAGACGCTCTTAGCAAAGGAATAAATTCTGTCCCCAAAACTTCTCAACCATCAATGGGGGTATTTAAAAAATATTTTGAGGAAGCCTTGCGAGAAAATGATGAGATTATTTGCATAACTATAAGTTCGAAAATATCTGGAACTTATAATTCTGCTTTGCAAACAAAAAAATTGTTTAGTGAAGAAATGCAGAAAAAAATACATATAATAGATTCTAATAATATTGATGTTGCTGAAAGTCTTTTAGCAATAAAAGCTGTTGAAATATCTAAAACCTTGGATGATATAGGAAAAATAATCGAGGCTGTTAAGTCATATATTCCGAGAGTATATTTTTATGGAATGACTGAAAATCCTGACCAGATGGAGGCGGGTGGAAGAATAAATCATGTTTTGGCGGTGATTCTTTCTCAAATGCAAAAACTTGGAATGAGACCAATTTTAAGTATGGATGATGGTGTAGTTAAGCCAGCAAATCTCAAGATGAATGCCAAAGATACTGCAGAAGCTTTATTTAGGCAATTTGAAGATGTAAATAAAAAAGGGTTGACTAGTGGTAGTAGGTATAGGGTTGCAATTAGTCATGCGGATAATATTATTGAGGCAGAAAAATTAAAAAAAATATTTGAAGAAAAGTATCCATCTCAAGTAAAAATAGATTTTATAAGTATGACTGGTATCTTTATTGGTGCTCATGTTGGTCCTGGAACTTTAATGTGCTCCACCTTGGAGGAAATTAATGACTAAATAAGGTTGTTTAAAAATAAAGATAATGGTATTATTTTTATATAATAATAAATATTACGAATATGGCAAAAGGAAATAATTCTGAAAAAAAGAAAGTTAAAAAACCAAAGCAGGATAAGAAAAAATAGTCAAAAGACTATTTTTTTCTTTATTTTTATGTTAATACTGTTTTATGAAAGTAGAATCAGCGAAATTTATAAAAGGAGTAACGGGTACGGATAGTATCTTTGAGGACGGGATCCCCCAGTTCGCTTTTATTGGTCGTTCAAATGTTGGAAAATCGAGTGTTATTAATTCTTTAGTTGGACAAGGAGGACTTGCGAGGACTAGTTCTTTTCCAGGATTTACTAGACAAATTAATTTGTTTTTAATTAATCATTCCTTTTATTTAGTTGATTTGCCTGGATATGGATATGCTAAGCTTCCTTTTGTTATGAGGGATAAGATCAAGGGAATGGTCAATTGGTATTTTTTTAATTCTAAAATTGAACAGAAAAAGATTTTGCTAATTATTGATGCATACGTTGGATTAACAAAGGATGATTTATTAATATTGCGTAGCTTAGAGGAGCATGGGAAAAATGTTGTTATTGTTGCAAACAAAGTAGACAAAATCAGAAAAACAGAATACGAGGAAAAAATGAATAAAATAATTGATATAGCTTGGCCACATAAAATTATTCCTTATTCAGCGGAAAAAAATTTGGGCAGGGATGATTTGTTTCAAGAATTTTTATCATAAAAACCGGCAAGAGCCGGTTTTTTTTGTGATGAACTTATTTTTTAAGATAGATTGTTTGAGTTGGGAATGGTATTTCAATTCCTTCTTTATTAAGAATGTTGTATAGTTTTTCAATTAATTCCGCTTTTTTGTCGGTAGCGGTAGTGTGGTCAGCTGCCCAAAATCTTATTTCGCAATTAATTGCTGAGTCTCCAAGCTCTGAAATAATTAAACTTTCGGTTTTATCTTTTTCTATACTTTCGGTTGATTCAAGTAATTTTTCAACAATATTTCTTAATTTATTAATATTGGTACCATAGGCTACTCCAAAATTTATTAACATCCTAATATTTGATGTTGGTTTGGCAAAGTTTTTAATTTTCATGTCCGCTAATTTGCCATTTGGAATAGTAACTAACTCATTGTTAATTGTTTTTATCTTTGTGCTTCTTATTGATATGTCTTCGATTGTTCCTATCTCTCCGTCATCCAATTGTATTTTTTCATTAACTTTAAATGTTCCATCTAATATTAATGCTATTCCTCCAAAAATATTTTTTAAAGAATCTTGAATTGCAAATCCTACTATTACACCTGCAATGCCTAAACTAGCAAGAAAAGGTGAAACATCGATATTCCATTCATATAATATCCATATTATTCCCCCGATATAAAATAAGACGTTTGCAATGCTATTGAAAATTGGAAGAAGTGATTGTGCTAAATGCGATTTGTTTTTTTTATCAATATGAAGCGTCCAAGCCTCAATTACTACATCAGCCATTGTGGTGGCGACATAAATTATCATTAC
>JALNZJ010000096.1 GCA_023229485.1 bacterium
TAAAATAAAGATAGGGGAATTACTTGACCATAATATTGAGATAGCAGAGATTGCAGATATTTTTTCAAAGAATAAAAAATATATTGATTTTCTTGTTGCGGACCAAAAGAATTTTAATAACTTAATTGTTATCAGAGAGGCAGCGAAGAATGCCTTGTGGCTGAACGATATAATTGCGAAGGTAAAGTATTTTGCTAAAGATAATATAAATTTTTTGAGTTATTTTAAAGAGTCTCATATCGATGATACCGTAGAGTTAAGGCAATATATTGATTCAGCAAAAAAGTTAAAAAATAGATTATTTGGTTATTTAGGAAAGAAAAAAGAGATTGAACAATTAAACCAAGGGTTCCGGAAAACATTTACCTTCTCTAAATTAGAAAACCCTCACAAACATCTGGAAGAGCTTGAAGCGGTCATTAACATTTATAAATATATAATCGAACTGCGGGAAGACCAATCTCATCCTCATTATGCTGATTTTGTATATCTTGTTACGTCTATTCTGAAAAACAGGGATATTTATTTTACAGATGACCAATTGAATCATATCAGATCTTCCCTTGAAGCTTTGGTAAAAATAGAAATAGCCACCAAAGAATTATCAAGCTCTAATTTTTCTATTGCGACACTGCAAGACTTAAATAATGTTGCGGTTGTGTCAGAAATTGGACTACTTTACGAGGAGTTAAGCGGATTGTTTGCTACAGAGAAGGAGCTTATTGAGCCAAACATTGATTTGAAAAAGGGCGGGGACATAGCTATACTTTTCTGCAAAGATAATCTTAACGAAATGATCAAGGAGGTGATTACGTGCAAGAAATATGTAGATGCTATTATTGAGATCAATGACGATGTAGCCTATCTTAAAGAATCCTCTTGTAACTATAAAGATAGCCTTACAAAGGCGGGGATAAATAATGGTTCTTTTGCTTCTTTGTATGATAATAAACTTACAGAAATTTCTGATCTTGAATTTGAGAAATTGCTTCGGCTTGTGGTTATCCATCAAGAGTTGACGGATAAATTTGAGAACATCAAAGATCTAAGTTATGAAGGGCAAACTAGACAGATTGAGAATATCGTGACTATGCAGATGACTTATCTTATGGATGAACGGTTTGTTGATTTTACAGATTCATATAAAAATGATGCGAAGGCATTAAAGCAAATAATTAAGGAGAAAAAGAAGTTTCCTAAAGAGCAATTTTCAAAACTGAAGAATGCGTTTCCATGTATTCTTGCTGGCATTCGTGATTATGCTGAGTATATCCCCCTAGAGCCAGAGATTTTTGATTTGGTTATTATCGATGAAGCCTCGCAGGTTAGCATTGCGCAAGCATTTCCAGCTCTTTTGAGGGCAAAGAAAGTCGTTGTACTCGGAGACAACCTTCAATTCAGCAATGTTAAATCTGCATTGGCGCGAGGAGATATCAATAAGCAATATTTGGCAAGCTTGAAAGAGGTATTTTTGAGAAACGTATCGACTGAAGCAGATAAAATAGTTCGTCTAGAGAAGTTTAACATTAAAGTTTCGATACTCGATTTTCTTGATTTCATTAATAATTACAAGACGCGTTTAGTTAAACATTTTCGTGGATATAGAGAGCTTATTTCTTACTCGAATAAATTTTTCTATAAAGGAAGTCTTCAAGTTATGAAGGTCCGAGGGACTCCGATTAATTCAGTTCTTAGGTTTTCTTACATTGAACATGATGGTTTGGACGAGATCATCAAAAATACGAACATTCCGGAAATTGATTTTATAGTTTCCGAGCTCAAAATACTGAAGGAGCAAGGTAAAAAATGTACTGTTGGCATTATTACACCGCATACAAACCAGCAGAGTTTACTTTATGAGAAGATAAGCGGCTTGCCCGAGTCTGATTATTTTTTCGATATTTTGAAGCTCAAGATAATGACTTTTGACACATGCCAGGGAGAAGAAATGGACATTATTTTTTATTCTATGGTCGCTACAAAAACCAATGACAAATTGAACTATGTTTTTATTAGCGACCTTAACAATATCGATTTGGACGATGATGAGGGAAAAATAAAAGCACAACGCCTTAATGTCGGCTTGAGCCGTGCAAAGGAATGTATGCATTTTGTACTTAGTAAGCCTATTGATCAGTATACGGGCACTGTAAAGGAATTTCTTCAGCATTACTCGAATATGCTTATTGAGGGTCAAAAGGAGCTTGATAGCAGCACAGTTGATAAAAAGTCGCAGATGGAGCCGCTTGTGCTCGGTTGGTTTTATCAAACAAAATTTTGGGAAGAGAACAAAGAGACCGCAGAGATCCTTCCGCAGTTTGAATTAGGCAAGTATTTAAAACAGCTAGATAAGAGTTATAACCATCCTAATTATAGAGTCGATTTCCTCCTTGTCTATAATGACAATGATGGAGACCAGCACAAGATAATCATCGAATATGATGGTTTCTTAGAGCATTTTGGCGATTCGATGCATATAGTCAATGCGTCAAACTACGAAGAATATTATTCACCGGAGGATGTGTACCGTCAGCACGTTTTAGAGGGTTATGGCTACAAATTTATCAGGATTAATAAGTTCAATCTTGGGGAAAATCCCATTGAAAATCTCGACTTCAGAATTCAGGAGATAGTAAAAAAAAACTTTACAGTCATGAGATAGTAAGGAATATTCAAAGCACAATTCGTGACTTACGTAGTGGCGCCGCTAAGGTATGCCCAGAATGTGGGAAAATAAAATTACTTTCTGAGTTTAGGGATTTATCTCTGTGTACAGGAATTGGAAGATTTTGTTTGGATTGTAAGTCTGAGTCAAAGAATTTAGAATATTACCCAGTAGACAACTATTATAGCAGGAAGGCGGATCGTTTATCGAAGAGCGATATGAATAGACTGCTGAGCTTTTCGAAGGACCCATCAAAATATACCGTAGGCACCCATAAAGCAAGTGAAAAAGTGTACTACCTCGATACTATCAGTTATAAATTCAATGAAGATCAACTTGAAATTTATGAGGAAGCTCGTAAAAAGTACAATTTGTTTCTTGCAGCGAAAAAAGAAGTTAAAATTCAAAAAGTGGATTATAGCGCTACCTTAGTAGATGCATTTAAAAACCGTAGGTCTGTGAAAATTTGTTATAAGGGGCATTGGAGAACGATTGATCCATATTCCCTTGACCAGACATATATTGTTGCTTATTGTCACTTTGCACATGGTATAAGAACATTCAGAGTAGACAGGATACAGGGAGCAGAGTCGTTATCAGAGGGTTTTAATTTCGATAAATCATTAGAGATAAGCGCACAAGGTAAATTGAGGGAAGCTCCTAATTATAAGGGGCACTGAAGCAGGCATTAAATTTCTTTTTTATTGAATTTTATGTAAGATATATTTATTAAAATAAACAACATCTAACCCTGCCGGTTTCCGGCAGGTATGGTCCAAAAATCCTACGC
>JALNZJ010000097.1 GCA_023229485.1 bacterium
GTTTCTGTTTCGTCACCTCTTTCACGAGTTGTGATTGTAAAAGTGTTTCCATTGATTGAAGTGATAGTTCCCATTGTTCCTCGGTTATTTCTTTGTTGATGAAAATTAGAATTTTGCTCCTTGTTATTATTCGTATCTGAAGCTGCAATAGCCGTAGCCGACAATATAAGTGAGGATGCGACTAGTCCCGTAATAAGCATTAATTTTTTTTGCATATTTATTTATTATTATTTTTTATCATAGTTGGCCTAGCTATATTTTTTATTACGGACTTTGAATGTGAAAAGGTGCATGTGTTAAGATAGTAAAAATTGGTATATATTGTTAGTAGGGTTTATTGAACCAAATTATTCATCGTCATCGTATTAGTAAGATATACTATGGATAATGATTCTGATGAGAAATTGGTAGAATATTTTTTGGAGGGGGAAAAAAGAGCTCTTGAGGTCTTAGTTTTTCGTTACTACAAAGTAATTTATAATTTTTGCTATAGATATGTTGGAGATATTAATGTGGCCGAGGACATAACTCAAGAATCTTTTGTAAAAGCTTGGAAAAATTTGAATAAATTTGATAGAAGTAAAAAGTTTAAAACTTGGATGTTTCAAATCGCTAAGAATACTTGTATCGATTATTTGAGAAAAAGAAAATCTATTCCATTTTCAAGATTTGAGAACGAGGATGGTGATAATAATTTTGTCGATAATTTTGAAGATATTTTACCTTTGCCAGATGAAATTTTTAAGAAGAAGGATTTGGCGGAATTTTTAGAGAAGGCTATTAGTAAATTACCAGATGCAAACAAGATGGTAGTATTGCTTTATTATAAGAATGATTTTAATTTTAGAGAAATTGCTGAAATATTGAACGAGCCAATTGACACTATTAAAAGTCGGTATAGGCGGGGATTGGTTTCTTTGCGAAAACTGATCGGGGATTATGAATATTAGATCAAATATGCACCAAAAAATAGCATTATCACGTATTATTTAAAAAGATTATGGAAAAAGAATATAAAAAATTATTTACGAATATGGAAGATGTTGAGCCTTCAAATAAATTATTTGAAAAAATAATGTTAAGGATTAGCAGGGAAGAAAGAATGATTGTTACCAAAAAGAGAATTGCTGTTTTTTCTGTTTTTTTGGTTATTTCTTCGGGAGGATTTGTTTATTCATTTATTGCTACTCAAAATGCATTTGTAAGCTCTGGATTTGTGCAATTTTTTTCTTTAATTTTTTCTGATTTTAATATAGTGGTTGCTTATTGGCAGAATTTTTTATTTACTTTATTAGAATCGTTACCAGTCTTTGCGGTAATTATCTCTCTTGTTATGTTTTCAATCGCATTAGGATTTTTAACTTTTTTAATAAGAGATGTGAAATTTATAAATTCAAATAATATAATAAGAAAAAAATATGGATTTTAAAGATTTTTTTGAATCAAAAATTTTTATAGTTTTTTTTATTATTGGAGAAACTATTCTTTTGCTTTTAACTTTTGGAATCGGCATGATGGTTGGTTCTAAGAAAGCAGATTTTTCTTGCAATATGGATAAAAACTATGAGCGTAATTTTGGTGGATCAGGATTTCCGGAAGATTTGAATGGTGCTCCTCAGGGGGGCCACGGAATCTTCGGCCAAATTATAAAAATTGAGAACGATGCGATTGTAATCAAAGATTCTGACTCGATAGAGAAAATTATTTCCACAAAAGGAGATGTTTCTATCAAGAAGTTTAGGGATACGATTAAGCTATCTGACTTAAAGGTGGATGATCGCATAGTCGTGATTGGTTCACCGAATGATAGTGGAGAAATAGAGGCTAAATTAATCAGGGTTATGCCAGTGCCGCCAACTAAAAATATTGATCCTGTAAATAATGTAAATAATAACGCAAATTAACAACCATGTTCAATATTTTAATTAAGGCTAAGGATATTATCTTGAAGAATAAACTTATTTTTATCGGAATTCTGATAGTGATAGGAATAGCGATTTATTTTTTTTGGGGTAGTGGAACTGGTGCGACTGAAACAAGAGCTGTAATTAATGCAGTTAGCAAAGAGACGTTAGTCAATTATGTTTCAGGCACTGGACAGGTTGCTGCTTCTTCTGAGTCAAACATAACATCAAAAGCTTCTGGAGATCTTTTGAGTCTAAAAATTAAGAATGGGCAGGAAGTTAAAGTTGGTGAAGTCTTGGCTGTTATTGATTCTACTGATGCCCAAAAAAACGTGCGAGATGCCGAGGCTAGCTTAGCTAATGCAAAATTATCTTTAGAAAAACTAGTAAGAGGTGATAGAGCGGAGGAATTGGAAATTTCTCAAATGGATATAGAGAGTAATAAAAGATCAATTACTGAGGCTGAAAACGATCTTGCTCGTGCAAAAACCGATGCAGAAACTGCCTTGAACGATCAATATGAATCTGCCTTAACAGAACTATCACAAGCCTTGAATAAGAGTACCAGCACTTTGATAACTATTACTGATATTCAATATGCTCATTTTAATAGTAACGATCAAGACGGATCAAATATAGCTGGCACTAAGGCCACTGCTGTAAAACTTCTTTTTGGTATTGATGATGGGGGTAGGGTGACTGCCGATTATTTTAATAAAGCGAATGGTGGTGCTAAAAAACTAATCGCAACAGCACAAGCGACAAAAAGCAAAACCGATATTGATAATGCCCTTTCTCAGACGAAAGATGCTTTGCAAAAAGTTAAGAATATTTTAGAAGTAATTCCAATTGGAAGTACGTTAACTAGTAGTGAAAAAAGTAGTGTTATTTCTGAAAAAACAAATATAGACAGCCTTATCTCAACAATTACCTCAAGACAACAGGCAATAACTTCTCAAAAAACTACTAATGCTAATAATATTGAAACTGCTGAAAATAAGATAGTTGACGCAAAAAATACTTTAGAAAAAGCTGAGAAGCAATTAGCTCTTAATAATAATCCAGATCCGCTTGATATTGAAACTGCAAAAATGTCTATTACAGAAAAAGAGAATTCCTTATATGATACTAAGCTAGCACTAGCTGATTATACAATACGTGCTCCTTTTTCTGGCGTGATAAGTGTTGTTAGTGTTGAAAAAGGTTCTAGTGTTTCTACCAATACTGCTATTGCGACAATTATATCTAAGGAGCTGACAGCTGAAATAACTTTAAACGAAGTCGATATTGCAAAGGTAATCGTTGGGCAAAAAGCTACTCTTACTTTTGATGCAGTGAGCGATATGACTGTTACTGGAACTGTTTCTGAGGTTGATACCGTTGGTGCTGTCAGTCAGGGTGTCGTTAGTTATGGGGTGAAAATTGTTTTTGATACTGAGGCTGAAGGCGTAAAACCGGGGATGAGCGTCTCGGTTTCGATAATTACTAAGTCTAGCC
>JALNZJ010000098.1 GCA_023229485.1 bacterium
TTTTGCTCTCGCCTTTTCTAGCTTTGTTTCTCCAGATATTCTATGTGGAGAGATAGAAATAGTCTCATTTTCTTTCTCCAAAGAATCCTGCACAAGCCCTATTTCGGTCCTTGGCTTTAGCTCAGGAACAGCACCTTCTACGTAATAATTTCCGCTATTAAAAGTTTTTTTTACATCATTTTCAAAATCTAAAAGCTGGTCTTCTAACCAAAAAATAAGATTAGAATATTCTGTTTTAAGAATAGAAAAATTCTTAGAATCAACCCAATTTTGCGACTCGGCCAAACTAAAATAATGCACCAAAGATTTTGAAGAAACAATAGCTTTTTTCGCTGATTTTTCTTTTTGTTCAAAGGTAGATTTTGAAACCAAGACAACATAAGAAAATAAAACATCCAAACTCTCCCTTCTCATAACAAATTTTAAGGGCTCTTTTTCAGGGAAAAGATCCGTAACTTTATAGACCGCGGATGTTAGTTTGGCAATCCTTTCTTCTGTCATCATATTAAAGACAATATAGTAAAAAAACTAGCAAAAGTCAATGCCAAAAAATATGAATTTTAAAACCATTTTTAAGCGAATTTTACGAGGCAGTCCTCTAAAATATTAGAACATAAAATGAGGAATCGTGCTGTGAGGTCCGACCTCAGGTCGGACCTCGTATTAAGAATAATTTTTCATTTCTTACATTCTTTTCATATCATTATAAATTTATCATCCACTTTTAAAAATAAAATTGGCCAGAATGGATAAAAATACTGGCCAAATTTATAAAGTTCTAAAACGTTGATTTTGGCCAGAACCGAATCCGGCCAAATCTGGCCAAATTATTCTGGACAAACAACATATTTTGGCCAGCAAGAGTTAACTTTCCTTGTAAATACGTTATATCAAGCTCTCTTTCTGGCCAAAATAAATCATCTTTCTGGCCAAAATAAAAAAACTTGGCCAGCATTTTGGCCAGAATAAACGTTGATTTTGGCCAGATTCAAGATTCTGGCCAAACTGCTTTCTTGTTAACATTTAAATTTTATTCCCTATAAATACAAAACGAACCTCAATCAGGGTTAACTTTTTTCAAAACAAAAAATTATAAAAATTAATTTTTTACATAAAATAAAAAGAGCAAATAATGCTCTAATCTGTAAAAAATAATCTATATCTTTAATTGTACACTTTGTTCCTTGGAGGAAAAATGGAAGAAACCCTGACTCAAAAACAGAAACATGAAATTTCTTCAGCGATTGCTAGAAGAAATAGAAAAGTAAAAGAACTCACATTAAGAGGCAGAAAAACAACCTCGGCTACTGAAAAAAAATATATAGCCGAAGAATGGTGCAGAATTCATTCTGCATTTGCCAGTGAAGTTGAAGAGATAAGACGGAATAGTAATATTCCGACTTTTTTATATTAGACCTTATTCCTCTTCTTTTTTTTCTCTAACAAATCCTCCGCCAAGCTTTGCCAATTTCGCCCCAGCACTAAGCAAGAAAAAAGCAAACAGACTCCAAAGCGAAGCATTTAACATCAATGAAATAGAACTACTTGGTAAAATATTATTTAGCTGATCTTTAATAGAATTATTAATATTTTCGCTCACTTGATTTTGCAATTGCTGTTGAGTGTTTATGGTAGTATTAGAAGCTGAAGAAGGAGTAATAGAAGATACTACTGTCTCTTTAAATATTTCGGGAAATTTATCCTTCCCTGTGAAATAGTTATAACTAACGAAAATATCTCCCAAAATAATAACCAGTCCAATAACAATTAATATCCAACCTAAAATATTTTTCATAATTATAATTTTTTATTAATAATATTCTAAATACATTTTAACAGATTCCCGCCTACGCGGGAATGACAAAGGAAAGGGTACGGGAATGACAATGATGGTGAGTAGGAATGATAGTGATGGCGAGAAAGAGGCAGTGAGGACGGACGAGGATGATAGTGAAGATGAGTGGGAATAACAAGGGATTAATTTCTTTGTTCTGTCATTCCCTTGAAGAAGGGAATCTCAAAGAAATTAATGACATTAAAAATCCCTAGACAAATCTCTCCATTCTGGATTATTTTCTTCAACTAACCTTACTTTCCATTCTCTATTCCATTTCTTTAGCCTTTTTTCTTTTTCAATAGCACTCTCAATACTACTCGTTTCTTCATAATAAACCAGTATAGATAAATTATATTTACTGCTAAATCCCTCCACTATCTTGTGCTTATGCTCATATATTCTTCTACAAATATCATTAGTAACGCCTACATACAAAACTCCATTTTTCTTATTTGAAAGTATATAAACAAAATATGAATTCATATTATTATTTTTTATTTATATTATAATAGATTCCCGCCTTCGCGGGAATGACAATGATGGTGAGTAGGAATGATAGTGATGGCGAGAAAGAGGCAGTGAGGACGGACGAGGATGATAGTAGGAATGACAGTGAGAGTAAGCGGGGATAGCAAAAGAAGCCGAAACAAAAAAACAAGCTTTTAAGCTTGCTTTTTCTTTTTATAACCCCTTTATACTACTTTTTCCTTTACTTTTACCAATAGAGAGGGCTTCTTTTTTGAAGAAATTATTTTTAGAACAATTTGATCGTCAATATCTTCAATAGAAATCTTATCTCCTTCTCTTATCTCACCTTTTACCATTTTTAACGCCATTGGATCCAAAATAATCTTTTGTATTACCCTCTTTAACGGCCTCGCTCCAAGATTAGGATCGAACCCTTTTTCAGATAATATTTGCTTTGCCTTTTCAGGAACAACAATACTAATTCCCTTCTTTTCCAGCCTCTTTTCTACTTTTTTTAATTCCAAATCAACAATTTTCTTTATTTCATCTGGGCCTAAGTAATTAAAAATTATCATCTCATCGATTCTATTCAAAAACTCTGGCTTAAACTTTTCTTTTAGGGCTCCAAAAACCTTCTCTTTTAAATCTTCCCTCTGTCCGTCTCCGACTTTTCGTATTTTCCCTTCTCCACCAACAAACCCCAAAGGAGCTCCTTTTGCAATAATATCTGATCCGACATTTGAAGTCATAATAAGAATAGTATTCTTAAATGAGACTACCCTACCTTTTGAATCTGTTAAGCGACCGTCATCCAAAACCTGAAGCAAAATATTAAATACCTCTGGATGAGCTTTCTCAATTTCATCTAAAAGAATAACACTATACGGACGTCTTCTAACTTTTTCGGTTAATTGACCACCTTCGTCATAGCCAACGTATCCTGGAGGGCTTCCGACCATCTTCGAAACATCAAACTTTTC
>JALNZJ010000099.1 GCA_023229485.1 bacterium
TTAATAATTATGCAGAAGCAGAAGAGTTTATAGGCGGTAAAGGTGGCTATTCAATAGATACACGATTAGGAATTGATAGAAAGTGTGAAGAGTATTGTGCAATGGCTAAATTCTGCCCTTATATTACACATAAACTACCATTTTAAAGGAGTAAATATGTTTAAGTTTACAATTTATGGAAAGCCACAGGGTAAGGGTAGACCAAGAATTACTACTCGTGGTGGATTTGCACACGCATATTCTAGTAAGCAAACAGTTGATTATGAGAAACTTATCAAAGAAGAGTGGTTAAAACATTATAGCGACACAACACCACTTAAAAGTGCTATATATCTACAAATAAATGCTTATTATAAAATACCTACAAGTTTTAAAAAGGCTGATAAAGAACAAGCACGCTTAGGTGTTTTAAGACCATTTACTAAACCCGACTTTGATAATATAGAAAAGATAATAGCGGATGCACTTAATAAACTTGCATATAACGATGATGTGCAGATTACAACAAATCAAACTAAAAGAAGATATAGCACAGAACCAAGAGTAGAAGTGTTAATATGTGAAGATAATACACCATAGTGTTTTAAGCCCCAAATTTGCATTTTAAGACAAGTTGTATATTTACCTTATATCTTATCAAGTTTGGGGTAAATAAATCCCTAAAATATTTTTAATGAATTAATTTAATGTGTTACGAGAAAATGTAAACTTGTACACTTATTCGGAATAAGGAGAAATGATATGAATATTTTATTATCTATTATGACTATAATATTAGTTTTACTATTATAGGATTTATATGGTACAGTTATTATAAAAGCGGGGGCAAAATGCTCCCGCTTTTTCTATTCCCCTATGTTTCTACTAATCTTCCGTGCGAACGCACAGTGCTTCAAAACATAAGAGATTTATGAATACAAATCTATACAATAATTGTCAACATTTGTGACATTTTGCTTTATAAGTAGTACAGTATATATTATATCTTTATTAGTATAAGTATATATAGTATAACTTCTTTCTTTGTGTTACTTTCTTTCTAATGTTTTATTTTTACCACGCCAATCTATATATTTCTTTACATAATCAAATCTTTCGTTTACCAATTCAAGTTCGTAATCTTCTACATAAGATATACCATAGGCTTTACCCCAATAAGAAGACATTAATAATGAAAGTAGTTTAGTGATTATAGTAAATATAGTAAATATTGTAAATCCGTCAATGTCTAACACAAACGAACTAATAAAGCAAAGATATGCAAATGATAGGAATATTTTAGGTGATAAATCTTTAAACATCATCACTCCCCTATTCTTAATATCTAGGCTTCTTTTCTTGTATTTAGCACCGCTTAAAATCATAGGTTTTGTAATATGGTGATATTTAACATTTAAAAATGGAACATTTAATTTTATATATTGCTCATCTAAAAGTAAAGATAATTTCTTTTTCTTTCTACAATATCTATTTTTATGTTTTATATCTTCATTTTTTGAACTCCAAATATCTATATCTTTTTGTTTAGCGTGTGCATCAAGTTTTGTAATTTTATTATTTATTTTTTCAACCCACGCAGTTATCTTGTTTTGCATATTGAGTTGTACTAACCAATCTTCAATATCCGGGAACACTGAAACTTCAATAGCATCTTGTAAAACTTTCTTTTGTGCTTTATAGTCAGTATTATCTTTTTCATTGTTTTTAATGCTCTTATTTGCGGTTAGGAACATTATAATGGTAGAACCTATATAAGTTACCCCCACTGGTATCCAAAACGACCACAATAGCAAATATGACCAATCAAATCCAACACTAGCAAGTTCTACCAATACTACCATTGCTACAATAAGTAATATTATTATAGCATAAGTAAAATCAGCCCTATGTTTTCGCATTGTTTTATTTGCGTTATTAAATCCCTCCGCTATTGTTTTATCAGTAGCACTAATATTATTTATAAAATCCGACATATTCAATCCACCTTTTAAACATTAATTATATACTTTTAAAATGTTGAAATAATATATAAAATATACTACCCCCACTTGCATTTGAGATAAGACTACCAGTTGTAATAAACATAAAATTAGACATTTGTTGTGTTGCTAAATTTAAGGCTATTAATAATGCCACTAGCGGTAAAATTCGCAAAACTGACATTACTATACCTTTTAAAATTGGTGTCTTTATATCTTGTGAAAATTCTTTTATTCTATTATATGTGAAAAATATTATAAGTATGCAAACGATTATTCCCATACCAGTAAGGCTACCTTTTGTGCTAAATATATCATACTTTTCAGCAATCAGCCAAATAGGAACTCCTATTGAAAAGAATACATAGCCAAGATATAATCCTATTTTTAGTAATATCTTTTGCCATTTTTTCATTAAACAATTCCTGCCTTTTCTTTTAATATATCAAGTGCTGTTTTAATTATAGGCTTTTGTGCAACTGCAATATTAATAGTTTCTTGTGCTTTTTCTACTACTTTTGAAACACTTTCTTTTACAACACTTGCGGTTTCTTTTACCGAATTATCAATATTCTCTGCTTGCTTTGTAATCTTGCTTATTTCAAGTTTAACCGAATTATCAAGATTTGAATTATTAAACGCAACAGCAGTTGCTTCTAGGTTTTTCTCACTTGTGTTTTTTGCACTAATTAATAATGTTTTTACATCTCCCAACATTTCTTTTAATGTTTTATTCTCGGCTCTAATTTCATTTAATTCATTAGTTTGATTTACATTAACCGAGTTTGCAACAGCCTTTAATCTTTGAAAGTAACTCATTAAAATAACTAAAAATGGTATAATTGTAGTAGTGATAATTGAATAAATATTAATAAATTCTTGGCTTGATAAAAGTGCCATAATTTTTTCTATGATTTCTGTCATTATAAAATTTCTCCTCTTTTATTTATATTTTTTTGTATTTCTAAAATTGCATTAGTTAGTAATAAATTATTCTCTTCTAATTTTGCTATTTTTTCATCGTATACATTTTTCATATCGTTTAACAATGGAGAAATCTCTAACCAATCTTCCGCAAGTACATTTGAACTCTTTAATATTAACGGTTCGCAAGTCCAAGTCTTAACAATCTCACCACAACTTAAAACACTAAAAGATATTAATAATTTACCAACACGCATAAATTCTACTGGTACTTCAAATTCTTGTTTGGTAATTGTATAATCCTTTGAAAGATTGTTTATCTTTAATGTTATTAAGTATTTTTGCGGTTTATTATACAACTCGGGTAATTCAAAA
>JALNZJ010000100.1 GCA_023229485.1 bacterium
TTTTTGTCAGTTAATCCAGAGCAGAATGTAGATGTGCCTCTTATTAAGGATGATTTATCTGCGGAATGTCTTCGTGAAAATATAACTGATATTGCAAATTGTCAGGCGTATGTTTCTCAAATTAATATTGTTAGCGATTGTTTAACTAAGCAAATTAATACTTATAACGGTTGTAAGGAATATCTTTTGAGTAAATATCCTCAACCTATCAAGTGCCAAGGATTAAAACCTGTTGAATGCGAAGCATATATAAGTAATGTTCTCTTGGCTGATTTGAAAAATAATATTTCTACTGAAAATCAAAAAAAATTAGTTGAGTCTATTGGTAACGTTACTACTATTAATACAGAAAATCGAACCATTAAAGTCGTTAACTCTAGTGGGGGTTTTTCTGAGGTGGCAGTTGATAACCTTCCATTGGCTCCTAGTAATGATAATATTTCTGTTAATTTTTTACCTATAGAGAATGATATTACTGAATATTTATCTTCGATAGCTATTACTTTCGATAGCAATAGTAACGGTATTTCTGATGACATGGAAGCTCGTTTGGGAATTGATTATAAAAAGAGTGAGTTAGTTGGAGTTGATAGGGCAATTGCTGATGGTAAGCCATTGGAACAGCCTAAATTTAAAAAAGAGTTACCTATAAGTGGGGCATTAACGATTGAGCAAGTAAAAAATAATGATAATTCTAACACAATTAAATTTCAAGGAAAAGCAGCTCCTGATAATGTTTTGACTTTGTTTATTTATAGCACTATGCCAATAGTTATTACCGTTAAATCTGACCTTAACGGTAACTGGGTTTATGAATTAGATAAATCACTTATAAATGGAAAACATGAAGCCTATGTTGTTGTTAATAATAGTGAGGGGCGTATCTTAGAGGCAAGCTTACCAAAACTGTTTTTTATTGATGAAGCAAGGGCTGTGGCATTGGAAGATTTTATAAGAATGGAAGATGCCGCCTCGGTTTCTAACCCTGAAGGTTCTGATAGCTTTATTAGAACTTATGTTATCGCTGGCGTAGGATTTATAGCTTTGTTGATAATTTTATTCTTATTTATTAGAAGTAAAGCGGCGAGGCAGGAAAATAAATAATATGAAACTGAACTTCTTTAAGAATGGTAAATTTTTGCAGGACAACAAGCAAACTGTTTACTCTATCGCCTTAATGGTTGTTATTCCAAGTGTTATAATTTTTAATACTTGGCTTTTTTCTCAGTCGTTTAAAAATACAGTCGATCAAAGTCTTAGAGATAAAGCAGTTGGAATAAGTCAGTCAATTAATATCTCATTGGCTGATAAGCTTGATTCTCAGCAAGATTTGCAAAGCTATGTTAGCGGTTGGCAGTCTTATACTAAAAATGCCGAACTGTTGGATGAAAAATATGAAGATGATATCAAATCATTGGATATTTTTTATAGAGATAATGATAGTTTTAAATTAGCAGCTAGTTTTGATAAAGATAAAGTAGGGCAGTCTTATTCTTCAATGGCTTATGTGATTGCTTGGAATAGTAATTGGCCAAGTGCTCAAAAAATAGTAGATAAAGATAATAATAATTATTATTGGTTGGTTGTTTCCCCGCTAAAGGATTCTTTGGGTAATAAAAAAGCGTTATTAGTAATGACCCTTTCTGCAAATGCAATTGATACAGTCTTATCTGTTGCACTTACTCAGTCTTATTTAATTTTAATATTTTCTGTTATAATTATAATTTTATTATTGCTTGTAAATTCTAGTCTTTTTGAATCTGCAATGCTTTACAATAAAATTAAAGAAATAGACCAGATGAAGGATGAGTTTATTTCTATGGCCTCTCATGAACTTCGCACTCCAGTTACGGTTATTAGGGGATATATTGTTATGTTGATGGATGATGCCAAAAAACTTTCGATTGGGAATGAAGCTTTGCAATATTTGTCAATCATAAAGGTTTCAACGGAAAGATTGAATTCATTAATTGAAGACCTTTTGAATGTAAGTCGTATTGAGCAAGGAAGAATGAAAATTGATAGTGTGTCAATTGATATTTGGCCAATTATTCAAAATGTTGTTAATCAGTTTTCTGTTCAAGCAAGTGAAAAAAAGCTCATTTTGTCTTGTCAGATTGATAGTGGCTCTCAGTCAGTAGTTAGTGTTGACAAGGATCGTCTTGAGCAGGTTTTGATTAATATTATTGGAAATGCTATTAAATATACTCTTGCTGGGACTGTTGAAATAAAAGCTAAAAGTCAGGGCAATTCTTTTTTTATAATGATTAAGGATAGTGGAATTGGAATGTCTGCTAAGGAAAGAGAACATTTGTTTGAAAAGTTTTATCGTGTTAAAAATAAAAAAACCAATGATATCATCGGAACAGGATTAGGTTTGTGGATTACTAAACAAATTGTGGAGCTTATGGGTGGGGCAATATCTGTTGATTCCATGGAAGGAGTTGGTAGTCTATTTACTTTAGAATTTCCTTTGGCCAAAGAGCAAAAAAAATAGATATTGATGTTAAAAAGTTAATCGGATTTTTATCATTTTTCGTAATTGAAAGTTATTATAGAATAAAATTCTATGTAAAAAAAAAGAGCCAAACGGCTCTTTTTCTTTTATTCAATTGCGTAGGTTATCGTTACTGTCGAGATGATTTTATTTTGCCCTGTTTGTATCTCAGGAGATTGTACGGCTCCTAATGTTTTCATTGATGATCCTGCGTTGTATGCATCGTAGCTGGTTGCGATTGGTGCATATGAACTATCGGAAAAGTTGACTATTTTTATCATCTTGACTCCAAGTTGATCCTCTAAGGCTTTTGCTTTTTCTTTAGCATTTTCTATGGCAATTTTTTTTGCACTTTCTTTTATTTTTTCATTATCATCAGTAATGAAGGTAAGCTCTCCTATTTCATTAGCACCTTTTTCTGTTGCTCCAGATATTATTTCTCCTACTTTTGATATGTCTCGGATTTTAACTGATACACTTTGAGTTGCCTCGTATCCAGAAACATTCCTTTTTCCAGTCTTATCCTCGAAGCTATAAATTGGATTTAGATTAAAATTAGTTGTTTTTATATCTTTTTGATCAATTTTTTTATCTTTTAAAAAATTGATAATGTTATTCATTTTTTCGTTATTTTCGTCCGTGACTAGTTTTACTTCTTTGTTTTCTGTTCGGACGGAAATGTTTAT
>JALNZJ010000101.1 GCA_023229485.1 bacterium
TGTTGGCTGTGAAGAGTTTTACAAAGAAGAAGACCTTGTTGATGGTCTTTGCCCAGAACATAAAAAAACTCCAGAATACATCGAAGAAGAGAATTACTTTTTTAAACTCTCTAATTATAGCGAAAGAATAAAAGAAGCAATAGAAAAAGACGAAATAAAAATTGTCCCAACTGCACGAAAAAACGAAATCCTAAGTTTTATCAATTCTGGATTACAAGATTTTTGTATTTCTAGGTCTCGCGAGCGAGCTAATGGTTGGGGGATTGATGTTCCGAATGACCCAAGCCAAAAAATATGGGTTTGGTTTGATGCACTAGCAAATTATATTACAGCTCTTGGTTATGGAGGGGAAAGCACAGAAAAGTTCGAAAAATTTTGGCTTGCTGACGATGCCCGAAGGGTTCACGTAATCGGCAAAGGTATTACTAGATTTCACGCTATTTATTGGCCAGCGATGTTAATGTCCGCCGGGTTACCTTTACCAAAACTCATCTTCAGTCATGGGTATATTACTGTTGACGGACAAAAAATATCCAAAAGTATCGGAAATGTCATTGACCCTTTTGAATTAAGTTCCAAATACGGCTCAGAAGCAGTAAGATATTTTTTACTTGCAGAAATTCCTGCCCTAAGCGATGGAGATTTTACTTACGAAAAATTAGAGAAAAGATATAATTCAGATCTCGCCAAAGGTTTAGGTAACTTATTTGCTCGAACACTCGCGATGGTAGAAAAAGCCAGCTTTAAAGATTTTAAAATAACACCTAACGAATTTACACTAAAGGAAATTGAGGGTACTAAGGAAAAATACAATGATAATTTTTACATCTTCAACGAAACTTTAAAAACTGTTTGGGGATTAGTGTCATCTTGCGATAAATACATCGAAGAAGAAAAGCCTTGGTCCATTACGGATGACGAAAAGAAAAAAGAAGTATTTTCTAACCTGCTTTATTCGCTCAAAAACATAGCGGAATTAATAGAACCATTTTTACCAGTAACAGCTGAAAAAATGAGACAAGGATTAGGAGAAAACGATGGTATTTTTAATGTTAAAAAATGCGAACCATTATTCCCAATGATTGCAGAGAAATAGATTGCTTCGTCATTCACTTCGTTCATTTCCTCGCAATGACGCTACTAACACAAAACTATATGTATATTGATTCTCATGCACATCTAAATACTTCAGAATTTGATAAAACCAGGGATGAATTAATTCCTAATCTCTTTTCGTCGGATATTTGGGTAATAAATGTTGGAGTAAATTATCTTTCTTCGATAAAGGCTATCCAAATTGCCGAAAAATATTCTTCGGGAGTTTTTGCTTCTATAGGATTACATCCTTCTAATATCAAATCAGATTTTACGGTTAAGAAATATGGAGCAGAAGGACAAGAAGAAAACAAGCTTGAAGAAAATTTTGATTTAGATAAATATCAAGAATTAGCAAAATCAAAAAAAGTTATAGCCATTGGGGAAATAGGTCTTGATTATTGGACTAGTCCCAAAGGAGAAACAAAAAAAAAGGAATTTAAAGAGAAACAAATCAAAATTTTTAATCAACAATTAGATTTGGCAGAAAAACTGAATCTTCCTATTATAATTCATACACGAGTCTCCTTGGATGATACTTTTGATGCGTTAAAAAACCGAAAATTAAAAGGGGTATTGCATTGCTTTATTGGCGACATTAAAGATGCAGAACGATTCTTGAATCTTGGATATTTTATTGGATTAAACGGAATAATATTTAAAGCAGAAATGGATGAGCTTATCAAATGGGTGCCCTTAGACAGGGTATTACTCGAAACCGATTGCCCATATCTAACACCACCTGAATTTGAAAGCGAAATTAATAATCCTTTTAGTTTGGATATAATTGCGAAGAAAATCGCAGAATTAAAAGATGTCTCAATTAAGGAAATTAAAAAAACAACAATAGAAAATACAAGAAAATTATTCAATATTTAAAAGACTATGGCAAAAGAAAAAATAAAAACAAGTTGGGACTTGTCACCATTATTTGATGGCGATAATGATAAGAATATTGGGGAAGAGAGAAAAAAGGTAAAAGAATCCACAAAAAAATTTATAAATAAGTGGCAAAATAGAACGGATTATTTGGAAGACTCTAGACTATTAAAAGAGGCATTAGATGATTATGAATATTGGAATAAGTTTTTTGGTCCAAACTGTAGGGAAATTTACTATTTCAATCGTCGAAGCTCACAAGATCAAACAAATACGGATGTAAGAGCAAAAAGCAATCAAGCGAGTGATAGTGCTTTGAAAATCCAAAACGAGATGGAGTTTTTCTATTTAAGTCTCGGAAAAATAACTCCGAATAAACAGAAGAAATATTTAGAGACCAAAGACCTTAAAGATTATCATTATTTTTTAGAAAAAATATTTGCACAAGCCAAGTATTTTTTAAGTGAAAAAGAAGAAAGAATACTAAATTTAAAAAGTGCTACTTCATATAGTAATTGGGCAGAAATGACTTCTACTTTTATATCAAAAGAAGAGAAAGTTGTTTTAGACGAAAATGGGAAAAAAGTATCAAAAAGTTTTGAAGAGATAATGACTCTTATTTCCAGCAAAAAGAAAAAAGTAAGAGATAGTGCGGCCAAAGGATTGAACGAAATATTAGAAAAACATTCCGACGTGGCCGAACATGAAATAAACTCTATCTTGCAAGACAAAAAAGTAAATGATGAATTGCGTGGTTTTGATCGCCCCGATGCAGCCAGACATATTAGTGATGGGATTGAAAGCAGTGTAGTTGATGTCTTAGTTGAGGCTGTACGATCACGATATGATATCTCAGCAAGATTTTATAAATTAAAAGCAAAATTACTCAAGACGCCAAAATTAGCATATTACGAAAGAAACGTAGCTTTCGGAAAAATGGACAAAAAGTATGACTACGAAGAAGCCCTTAATTTAGTTTTAAAAGTTTTTAAGAACTTGGATGAAGAATTTTTTGACATCCTAAAATCATTTTCGAACAACGGGCAGATCGATGTATTCCCCAAAAAAGGTAAAAGAGGTGGAGCATATTGTGCTCATGCACTTTTACTGCAACCAACATATATTCTCCTTAATTACACGAATGAGCTTAACGATGTCTTAACAATTGCTCATGAGGCAGGACATGGA
>JALNZJ010000102.1:0-942 GCA_023229485.1 bacterium
GAGATAGTTTGTCAGTTGTGGTAATTTTATTAAATTTTTAACAAAGAGATTATGTCAAGAATCGGAAAAAAACCAATTAAAATATCTGCTGGTGTTGAAGTAAAAATGAATGACAAAACTTTTGAAATCAAGGGACCAAAGGGAACTTTGACTAGAGAGATTGTTCGTGAAATTGACGCTGAAGTTAAAGATGGTGAGATTAATTTTACTCCAAGAAATCACGATAAGAAATCTTTAGCTTTTTGGGGATTAACACGAACTCTTATTTCTAATATGATTGACGGAGTAACTAAAGGTTATGAGAAAAAATTGGAAATAAATGGAGTTGGTTTTAAATGTAAAGTAGAAGGAAAGGATCTTATCTTAGACGTAGGATTTAGTCATAGTGTAAAAGTACCTGCCCCTGAGGGAATTACTTTTGCTACTGAAAAAAATGTAATTACTGTTACTGGAATAGATAAGGAATTGGTTGGGCAAGTTGCAGCAACAGTTCGAAGAGTAAAAAAGCCTGAGCCTTATAAGGGAAAGGGCATTAAATATGTTGGCGAGGTAATTAGAAGGAAGCTTGGAAAGAAAGCTGCTTAATGTTAAAAATTTGAAGTTATTATTATGTTGACACTTACTGAAAAAAGAATAAGAAGACACAGGAGAGTTAGGGCCAAAATCTTTGGATGTGCCGAAAGGCCTCGTCTTTGTGTTTTTCGTTCTAATAATCATATCTATGGTCAGTTAGTAGATGACTCAAAAGGTTCTACTATTGTTTCCGCGAGCGATAATGAAGTTTCTAAAAAAGATACAAAAACTTCTCTTTCAAAAGAGGTCGGCGTTTTGTTAGCTAAAAAAGCCATTGAAAAAAATATTTCACAGGTTGTTTTTGATAGAGGTGGATATCAGTATCATGGTAGAGTAAAGGCTTTAGCTGAAGGAGCTAGAGAGGCCGGT
>JALNZJ010000102.1:952-3140 GCA_023229485.1 bacterium
TTAATTTTATGATGATAAAAAAAGACGTTAAGCCAACAGGAAAACCAGGTAATAATAGAACACCAAACGACAATAGGAAGTTTGATGGAAAGAAGAGAGAGTATAAGGATTTTAAAAAGGATCAACCAAAAGATGAGTTCGAGTCTAAATTACTTGATTTAGCTAGAGTGACTAAGGTTACTGGAGGTGGAAAGAATATGAAATTTAGAGCAGTTATGGTTGTTGGTGATAAAAATAGAAGAGTAGGTGTGGGTGTTGCAAAGGGTCTTGATGTGTCTCAAGCTATTGAAAAAGCTACTCGAGATGCTAAGAAAAATGTAATAGAAATTCCTTTGATTAGAGGGACTATTCCTTTTGAAGTAATGGCTAAATATGGACCATCAAAGATTTTATTGAAACCTCAAATGGAAGGTAGGGGGCTTGTTGCTGGGGGTACTGTTAGGGTTATTTGTTCTCTTGCTGGAATTCAAGATATTTCATCAAAGATTTTAAGTACAACGACTAATAAGTTAAATAATGCCAGAGCTACAATGAGTGCTTTATCTAAATTAAAATCTGTTAAGAAAACTTTAAATTCTAAAATTTAGTAAATTTTGATTTAAAGAATTAAATAAAAAAAATGCAGTTACATCAATTAAAAAAAAATAGCACTTTTAAGGACGAGAAGAGAGTCGGAAGAGGTGGAAAAAAAGGTACTTATTGTGGAAAAGGAGGAAAAGGACAGAAAGGAAGAGCTGGTGCTAAATTCAAGCCTATTATTAGGGGATGGATTAAAGGATATCCTAAATTAAGAGGTTATAATTTTAATACAAGATCTGATGTTTCTGTGCTTAATTTATCTGATTTGGAAAAGGGATTTCAATCAAAGGAAATTGTCACTCCAGCTTCTTTGATATTGAAAAGAATCATTAGACGAGTTGACGGAAAAGCTCCTAGTGTTAAAATTTTGGCCAATGGGGATATTACGAAATCTTTTTTTATTGATGGTTGTGTTGTGTCTGCTAAGGCAAAGGAAAAAATTGAAAAAGCAGGTGGTTCCGTAAAAGAAAAAGAGGTTAAGAAAATAGAAAAGAAAACAAGTAAGACTATTAAAAAATAAGATTATTTTAAATTTTATTTATGGCTAAACTATCAAACATTTTCAAAGAAAAAGATTTAAGAGGTAAGGTTTTTTTTATTTTAGCTATCCTTGTTTTTGCACGATTACTCGCCAATATTTCGATTCCTGGTATAAATAGTACAGGTTTGGATTTTATGATGGACAATCAATATTTTGGAATGTTGAAACTTTTCACTGGAGGTGCTTTTGATAAATTTTCGCTTGTGATGCTTGGTTTGGGGCCATACATTACTGCTACAATTATTTTTCAGTTATTGACTCTTATTTTTCCAGCTATGGAAAAGCTCTATAAGGAAGAAGGAGAGCAGGGAAGGAGAAAATTTAATCAATACTCAAGAATTGCTACTCCGTTTATTGCTGGTGTGCAAGGATGGGCAATGTTAGGATATTTGAAGCAAGTGCAGGTTATTGGAGAATTGGACGTAATGACAACCATTCTGGCTGTTGCATCTATTATTGTTGGTTCAATGATTATGATGTGGCTTGGAGAATTGATTACAGAAAAAGGTATCGGTAATGGAGTTTCTTTATTGATTCTTGCTGGAATTGTTACTGAGCTGCCGGTGAGTATTGCTACTATGATTAATACTTTTGATTCGTCCGTTCTTATATCATATATTTCATTTTTTATAGCTTCTCTTGTGATCATTGCTGGTGTCGTTCAGATAAATGAGGCCAGAAGAAATATTCCAGTTTCTTATGCTAGAAGAATCCGAGGTGATTATGGAAATTCTTCTACTTACCTTCCGTTAACGATTAATCCAGCTGGTGTTATTCCTGTTATTTTTGCAATTTCAATTCTAATGATTCCAAATATGTTAGCATCATTTTTGAAATGGGATGGAGTTGTTACTTTTTTAGCGAATCCTTGGATTTATGGAATTATTTATTTTGTTTTAGTATTTGTGTTTACTTTCTTTTATACAAATATTACTTTTGATCCTAAAAATATTTCTTCTAATTTACAGAAATCTTCTGGAATTGTCCCTGGAATAATACCTGGAGAAGCAACTACTAATTATATACAGAAGGTTTTGAATAGGGTGCTTGTAATTCGAGCCAACTCAT